>NZ_NHRP01000019.1:0-56250 GCF_002165385.1 Acinetobacter sp. WCHA39 | reverse complement strand
AACAGATACGAGTTTTGAAGCCATGATTCAATTGTGCGCGAGTTTAATTAACTCTCGGTAATTCTCAACAGACCCTAACAATGAAATACATAATTGGCAAGCAAAACATTTCTGGGAAAAAATGGGACTTAATCAGCGTTATAGAGCTAGACGCTGCAAACGTCTTATGTATGCTGGTTTGAGAGTTCTATTAAAATGTAATTATTTAGAATTAGATATCGAAAGCTCTAAAAAAAACGCTTTCAGTTATAAGGAAACCCCACACTTAAACAAATTAAGGGAGTTATATAAAAAACAAAAACTTACAGAATTATTTTCAACTAAAAAGTTGGTTTTATTAGATGAATTACAAGAAAAAGAGAATATTATTGAATTCATAAACGATTTATTATTAGACGATAAATCTTTAGAGAAATATTTTATTGATCATAAAAAAACATTAGAGAATGATATTAAAAAAATTAACTCTAACATTAGATTTATGGATGATATTTTAAATATATAAAATATTAATGAATTAAAATTATTATAATAAAATCATAAAGTTAATTTATATTTATTGTGCTTGACTTAAGGATTTTCTTCTTTTATTTTTTCGTCAAATTTATTCAATTTTCATTAAAAATGATCAAATCAATTACTCAAGTTAGAGAAGAATTTTCCGGTGCTGGAAAGTCCATAGCTGAATGGGCTAGAGAGAATGATTTTTCTCCTGATCTTGTCTATCGGATTTTAAAGAACAACAAAATTCCTAAACGTGGTGAAAGTCATAGGATTGCTGTCAAACTTGGAATAAAGGAGCAAAAAATTATGGATTAGTTAATCTCATTATTTGTTAATTTTATCGCAGAAAGTATAAAGACTCATGCGGGAACATGAGTCTTTATAAATTTGTCTTTACTTAGCGTAGCAAGACAAATTGATTCTAAGAAACATTGATATATTTATCAATGTTCAGGGTGCTTTCTGCCTCTTTTTTTTGTAGAGGAGGCCAAATCTATGCGTATTGAAACTGACAAAATACGTAGTGTCGTTAGATTGCTTAATTTAAATTTTAGTCAAAGAAAAATTGCTCAGCAAATTGGTATTTCTAGAAAATCTATTAGTACTATCCATGAAAAGTTAAAAATTTTTCCTTTAAAAAACTCCGAGTTAAATTTATTAACCAATAATGAATTACTCGAGTATCTTGAAATTTCTCGTATTATCAATTATCCAACACGTAAGATCTATCCTAATTTTAGTTATATTAATCAAGAGCTTAAAAAGAGGGATATGACACTTGAGTTATTGTGGCAAGAGTATATTGTGGAAATTCCAAATGGTCTTTCATACCCCCGATTCTGTGCAGTTTTTAATAAATATCGCAAAAAACGTCATGCTTCCATGCGGCAGTTTTATAAAAGTGGAGAAGCTTTACTTGTTGACTTTTGTGGACGCACAGTAGAAATCATCTCACCTATAGATGGTTCAAAAAGTTATGCTCAAGTATTTGTTGCCGTTCTTGGAGCATCTAGTTATATGTTCGCATATGCAGTACCTTCTCAAAAAGTTGAACACTGGTTAGAATACTTCATAAAGACTTTTGAACATATAGGTGGAGTACCTGATACAGTTATTACGGATAATCTAAAAGCAGCTGTCATTAAAAACAACAGGTCCGGATTAGCACTTCAAAAAGATTTTGAAGACTTTGCTGCACATTATGATTTTGCAATTCTTCCAACAAGACCACGTAAGCCTAAAGATAAAAGCCCTGCTGAAGTAAGTGTCAAAATTGTACAGTGTTCAATATTAGCGGCCTTAAGAAACCATAAATTCTTTTCAATTGAAGAATTGAATCAGGCCCTCCAACAAAGGTTAGATATAATTAATAAAAAAACGACTCGACGTTTTACCATTAGCCGCTACGAACAATTTTTAACATTAGATAGTCATGATCTAAATCCCTTACCATTTTACCCATATGAATTATGTACTTGGAAAAGAAATGTCCGGGTTAGTGATTCATATCGAGTCGAATATAAAACGAATAATTATTCTGTACCCTATACACATATACATTTATATGTCGATATTAAAATCACAGCATCCGCTATCCATATTTTTTATGAGCGCGAGAAAATTGCTGAACATTTAATTAACACAGGTACCTACCAAGATGTTTGTTTAGATGAGCATATGGCACCAGAACATATAGCTCAGAAAGGTCTATCGAGAGATGAAATCATTTATTGGGCTAATCGCATAGGTACCCATACTACTCAGTATGTTCATCATATTCTTAGTCAAAAACGTGATCTTGCTAAAAAAATTCGATCATTAAATAAGTTTAGAAAATGGGTAGTTGAAAATCAAAAATCACATTGTTTAGAAGAGGCTTGCTATTTTGCAATGCAACGTCAGATTTTTACTATAAAGCGTTTACAAAGCCTCATTTCAAATAATGCCTATCAAATGCCACAACCGTCAGATGAAATTTCGTATTACGCACCTACTGCTCATTCGAATATTCGTGGTGTTGAGTACTATTTACACAATTGAGGCATATCATGCTTAAAAAATCAGTAAAAACCAAGTTAGAACAATTGAAATTAAAAGGCTTTCTTCGTTCAGTAGAAAGTCATATGGATCAAACGTTTGAAAATGGATCTTCTTTTGAAGACTTTTTAGATTTTTGTTTAGATGCAGAATTAAATGATCGCGCTAATCGAAGAATCAACCGGTTATTTTCGCAAGCAAAATTTCGCTATCCAAATGCCAGATTAGAACATATAGATTATGCGGCTGAGCGAAAGATCACAAAGGCAGATATTAATCGTTTTGCAAATTGTGAATGGATAAACGATTGCCGTGGATTAATTATATCTGGCGCAACAGGAGTTGGTAAATCTTGGCTAGCATGTGCAATCGGAGCAGAAGCCTGCCATCGTAGTTATAATGTAATGTATTTTAACGCGATAAGTTTATTTGATGAAATTAGTAATTCAATTGCCTTAGGAGAAATTAAAGATTTTAAGAAAAAAATATGTTCTACAAAATTACTCATCATAGATGATTTCGGATTAGGTGGTTTTAATCAATCATTAGCGCCATCATTTCTTGATATCATTGATAAACAATCACAAAATGGTGGAATACTAATTACAAGCCAAGTTCCTAAAAAGTTGTGGTTTGAACAATTTCAAGATCTATCTATTGCAGATGCAGTTATGGATAGAATTTTACACCGTTCATATGATTTAGAAATTTCAGGAAGATCTTACAGAGAAAAAGTTTTCGCTAAAAAGAAGACTAGTTAACTTCGACCTATGTGGTCTACTTGAAATAGTAATTGATGGTAGACCACGAACAAGAATAGGTGGCTGAATTATCCAGTAATTTGCAATCGCGCTACAAAGGCGCATGTTCACTGCCGTATAGGCAGCTTAGAAAAATGCGTAACCAACAGTACCCACATTAGCTAAGTTCACTGCCGTATAGGCAGCTTAGAAAATGCATCTTCCGCAATCTCCATTCCATATACAGTTCACTGCCGTATAGGCAGCTTAGAAACACAAAGATGCTATCAATGAAATCGCAGAGCTGTTCACTGCCGTATAGGCAGCTTAGAAAGACCATGGCATATTTAGCATAAGTTGATGTGTGTTCACTGCCGTATAGGCAGCTTAGAAAGAATAGAGAATGAAACACGATATACAACCCCAGTTCACTGCCGTATAGGCAGCTTAGAAAACCTTCAAGTACTGCCAAATCACCATCATCACGTTCACTGCCGTATAGGCAGCTTAGAAATTCAAGGTGGGTTTGATACAGCTCCAAGCTGTGTTCACTGCCGTATAGGCAGCTTAGAAGTATTATTTTCAGTTATACTTATGCAAGCGAGATATTCTGTAAGTAATTCTTGTAATAAAAGCCAATTATTTCAGTGAGATAATTGGCTTAAGTGAGAGTTGCGATTATCCGCTAATTCGTCGGTCATCCCAATAACACGGCACTACAATCAAATGGTTCTCATGCAACCGTGACCATAATCGGACACCTAAATCCCGTTGCATATTCTGTAATGTGAAATTGGAAATTAGCAGCGTCGACTTCATATTGTCATAACGGCTATACAGAACCTTATGCACCATCTCCAGACGTTTCTCATGCCGGTCATGCAGGCCATATTCATCAATCACTAATAAATCAAAACTGGAGAAATGGTCGATGACTTCTTTCTCAGCGCGTGAAGTGTCTGACCAGGTATCCATCATTTTTTGAGCAATTTCTGCACTGGTATAGTAGCGTGCAGATTTTGTACTGTTATGCAGAATGTTGCGAATAATTGATGCGCTCAGATGGGTTTTACCTGTACCCGGTGTACCAATCATCAACATGTTCGGATTGTGACCAGAAATAATCTGCTGCGCAAAAGTTTGACATAGTTTGATGGCATTGTCTTGAGCAGGACATGCAACTACAAAATTCTTGAAGCCACGGTCCAGATAGCGTTTATTGAGCCCTGAGTTTTTGATTTTCTGTTGTAGCAATCGCTGTTGCAGTTCATCCTCATAGGCTGCATTTGAGTGATGGACGGTTTCTTTAGCACACAATTTACAGAGCCTGTGACCTGCAATTTCCATCAGGGGTATATGATGGGTAGCGCAAAGTGTTTCCGTTGTTTCTGCGCGAAACTGGAGTGTTTTAAGCATGGTATTCATGACTGATCTCCTAAATCCACTTTGAATTTTCTAAAAAATTCTCATTTTTTTCTTCAAAATTTGAAGATGAAGATGAAGATGAAGATGAAGATGAAGGGCATGATTCAAGCATGGCTTGAGTAATACTCGAGCTCTTCTCAGGAGTTGCTTGAGCATTTACTTTTCGTTGCTTGGTTGATGCTTGAGCATTACTAGCGGATTTCCCCCAACGTGCTTGAGCTGCATTTTTAGCTTTATCAGATTTCATTTGCTGATTTTGCAATGCCTGGCTTTTTAAACTGCTTAAGAAATTTGAATGAATCTGCTCAGACTCGACTTCAAACAATTCTAGGGCCATCAGCGTATTTAACAAAGTTTTAGCCTTGGTGTGCTGCGGTAATTTCGTGATGCTGCATACCGTTGCTAAATCATGAGGAATGGCACCATTTTTCCAGAAATCCATCATTAACAGCAGTGCCGCACCAATTTGTTCTGCTGTCATTCGTGCAAATTTCGCCTGTAGGTCGCCAATATAGAGTGGCATCCAAATTGAAATATCTTTATGCATATGTTCACCTTTTTATAGGTATAAAGGGGCTAAGGTCATCGATTTGATGACCTTTTATCTTTGTTTTATGGATGAGCGAGACTCATTAAGCGGAGACGGGCCTGTTGAGCCAAGTCATCGTAATGAGCTTGCCCTTCATCCAGCATTCGCTGTAACCAGAGTCTCAATGCTTGGTGATCATCGAAGCATTTGTTGATCTCCAGCAAAAATGCCAGATTGTGTAGTTTGGGAATGTGTAGCTCATGGATTAATTCACGAGCGACCATATCTGCTTCAGGACTGACGACCACACCACCAAAGAAAGCTTTACTATTCATGTGCAAGCTCCTCTGTATTTAGTTTTTCCAGCATGGCTTCAAAAGCACTGCCATCGCGACGCGTAACATTGGGGATGTAACGGCTATAGACCCGGAATAGCATTTCAGTCGTTGAATGCCCCAATTGACGTGCGATCCATTCCGGATTCTCTCCCGCCGATAGCCAGAGTGTTGCTGCGGTATGACGTGTTTGATAGGCTCTTCTAGGCTTCAATCCTAGAAAGCGCAAGATCGGATGCCAGACACGTTTATTCACCAGACGGTAATCGAGAGGTCCACCGTCACGGTTGCAGAAGACGAAGTCCGATTTTCCGTTGTTGAGGCTTTTCTGTTGCAGAAAGGCCTGATAAACCCGATCACTCATTTGGATGGTACGGTCAGAACCATAAGTTTTGGTTCCACCAAGCACACCATTCACTAACGCTTCACGGATATGGATCTCACGACGTTGCAAGTCGATATTTTTCCATTGCAATCCATCGATCTCACTGGTACGCATACCCGTAAAAAAGCGAATGGTGTAATAGGGGCGGAAGTCTTCACGCACCGTGGTAAGAATTTTATGTACCTCTTCCAGAGAAAAGGGAGTGACTTCAATCTTGCTTTCCTTCAGATTGTTAATATTTTTATAAGGCGACTCAAACTCGTATCGTTCAGCCGCATCATTGAGTATCATACGTAAAGGCGTCATGATTTGATTAATCCGCGATGCTTTCAGACTTGTTTGATCTTTTCCGTGTGTCACTTTGGCGAGGGAAGCACGGAAGTTCAGCAAGTCTGACTTCTTGATTTTCGAGAGAACTTGATTACCAAAAGCAGGAATCAAATAGTTTTTGATCACAATTGAAACCTTTTGCTGGTATGAGATTCTCCATTCAACTTGTTTCTGCTTAAACCACAATTCAGTAAACTCTTTAAAAAGAGGCACTTTGGTCTGTACAGCAATTTGCTGACTTCTTTTTTCCTTAAACTCCTCAACACGGTTACTTTTTGGAAAGTACTTTTCGTATTCAAAAGTTCCCAAAGTAATTTCAGCTTCAAGCTGTTCGAGACGTTTTTTCAAAATGCGTCGGTTATAAGCATTGTCTTCAAGATTGGTTGTTTCTCTGCAACGAATGCCCATGTAGCGAAAGTCGGCAATCAGTTTGCCACTTCGTTCCCGGATGGTAGCCATCAGTTAAACCTCCTAAGCCTTATTGCAGGGCATCCATGCTTAAACCAGTGAATTTAAGCATTTCAGTTTCAATGCGTTCCCAAACAAAAAGAATTTTGCGGCCACCAAAAGGACGGATGTAGTGAACACCTTCGATAAAGACACTGTCCTTTAGCTGGTTGCGAATAGTACGAGCGTCGTACTGGATTTTTTCAGCCAGTTGCTGGGCTGTGAGATAGGTATATGACATAATAGAGCCTCATATTTTTTACTAGGTAACTAGGAAAAATTATTCCTAAGACATAAATTATCATATTTTTATGTCGTTGCAAGTACTTTTTATGATTTAAGTAGGAAATTTTATGATTATTTCAAACTTGGCAGTTTTATTAGCAGAAAGGAAACTTAAGGTTGCTGATTTGGTAAGAAGTACTGGAATTAATAAATCTACTTTGCACAAACTTTATAATGATGAATCTGTACGGATTGATTTTGAAACCATTGATAAAATTTGTATTGCATTAGATGTGGGAGTGGGTGATTTATTGATTTTTAAGAAAATTGATAATAATCAAAATGATAATGATTAGTTTGGTCACAAATGGTCACATCAAAAAGTAAAATGGTCACAAATTATTGAATGATTGGTAAAAAAACACTGTGCTTTGAAAAGAGTTAGGTGTTTTTTACAGCCAAAAAAGCTCTGAGGGGGCTAAAAAGTAGAGATGGAATGAGAGCATTTGAGATCAATTAAGACCATTTTTATTGTCGTGGGCACGCCATGGTCACATCTTGGTCACAAAATACAAATTACATTAAGAATATTTTTTATTGAATTGAATCACAAAGGAAGGCGGAATTTTCAAAAATATAATAAAATCAACAAGAAAAAAGCCCTAATCTTTCGACTAGGGCCTTTTAAATTTGGAGCGGGAAACGAGACTCGAACTCGCGACCCCAACCTTGGCAAGGTTATGCTCTACCAACTGAGCTATTCCCGCATATTGAGCAGTTTTTACTAAAACTTACACTTAAAAAAACCAATCTGGAGCGGGAAACGAGACTCGAACTCGCGACCCCAACCTTGGCAAGGTTATGCTCTACCAACTGAGCTATTCCCGCGTGCCAGCTATAATACATTAAGCAAAACAACGGTCAATAACTTTATGCAAAGAAATTGCTTAATTGCATAAAATAAAAGCATTTTCAGCCTAAAAACCAAGAAAAACGCACTTTTACTCAGGATTGGGTAATTCAGACATCGAAGTCGCTGTGAAATCTCAACAGACCCACCACTTTTAGTCATGTATACTTGGCAGCTATCTCAATCTGACCTGACAGAGTGACCGATGAATTTAGAACAACAGTTGATTGAACGTTTACAAACCTTGGCACCCATCCATCTTGAGGTGATCAATGAGTCGGCAGGGCATGGGGGATATTTCCCAGGCAAGGAATCCCACTTTAAGGTGATTGTGGTGAGTGAAGAGTTTCAGGGGCTGCGTCTGGTACAGCGCCATCAAAAGATCTATGCCGTTGGGGCAGGGTTGATGAATCCTGGGCAGATTCACGCACTGGCAATTCACGCCTATATTCCAACGGAATGGCAGGGGCAGGCACCTGCAAGCCCTGAATGTGCTCATGCACCAAAAAACTAAGGATCAATCATGGACGCACATTTACTCACTAAAATTGTTCATATGTCGGCTGTAAGTCTATTGATTCTGGTGTTTTTTACCCGTGCGGCAACCCTATATATGGGTGTCAGGGACCAGCAGCCGAACCACCATGCACGTAAAGGCTTTGTTGCATTACAGCATCTATCCCTCACCCTAATTATTGTGACGGGTGCGGTTCTACTGTTTATGAATAACTTTGATGTACAGCCATGGTTTTATGCCAAGATCATTCTATTTTTTGTGTTGTGGTCTTCCCTGATCAAAACCTACAACAAAGATGACAGTATCTTGTTGGTGCAGCGGCGTGCTGGTTTATTGATAGGTACGGTGGCGCTGGTGGGGATTCTGGGGCTGGTCATCATTAAACCAGTTTTTGCGTAATTGTTTGACATTGTTTTAGTAATTGTTTTTGCACTAGGTTAAACTGCGTGCAGTTTACAAAAATCTTGTAGAGGGAAATCATGTTAACTCGTGTGGTATTTAACCAAAAAGGTGGTGTAGGGAAATCAAGTACTACAGTCAACTTAGCTGCAATTAGTGCTAAGCAAGGTTTAAGAACTTTGGTGATTGATCTTGATCCACAAGCAAACTCAAGCCAGTACCTTTTGGGTGAAGATGCTACCTATTCTGCCGATAAGGCAGCATTGGAGCCAAACATTGAAAACTTCTTTGAGGATATTTTGGGAAGCACGCAGCAAAAGGGCTTGATTGGTAACGCAATTGGTTCAATTTTGAAAGCACCACGTGGTAAGGGTTTAGAAAGTTACGTTCATCGAACCTCTTTTGAAAACTTAGATGTGATTCCTGCAAGCCCAAGTCTTGGTGCTTTGGAGCATGCATTAGAAAGCAAGCACAAGATTTATAAATTACGTGACTCAATTCAGGCGCTCAGCGCCCGCTATGACCGTATCTTTATTGATACACCGCCAGCATTTAACTTTTTTACGTTATCAGCATTAATTTCAGCAGACCGTGTGCTGATTCCATTTGACTGCGATGTGTTCTCAAAGCGTGCGTTACAAACTTTGATTGAAAATGTGATCGAAACCCAAGATGATCATAATAATCGCTTGGAGATTGAAGGGATTGTGGTCAATCAGTTCCAGTCTCAAGCAAAGTTACCGCGTGAAGTGGTTCAGCAGTTAAAAGATGAAGGTTTGCCTGTTTTAGAAAGCATGTTACCGCCATCCGTGTTGATGAAAGAATCACATCAAAAGAATTTACCCTTGATTCATTTGGCATCTGAACATAAATTGACCGTCGCTTATGTCACGCTGTTCAATGAGATTGAGTCAAAGAAATAAGAGAATCTTATGAAACGCTTATATTGGATGCCTGTGTTGGCAGCGAGTATGTTGTTGGGTGCCTGTGCATCGACGGTTAAACCAGCCTACGTGTCACCCACTCAGTACCAGTCGCTCAATTGCCAGCAGTTGCAGGCAGAGTACAACCGTATCCAGCAGTATATTGATAATGGCGTGCAGACACCAAAACGTACAGGTGTGGGCGTGGGTGTTGGACTTGGTGGTGGCTGGGGCAAAGGCGGATGGGGTTTTGGTCCATCCATCTCGGTTAATATGGGGCAGTCCATGAACACCAAGAATACCGAGCTTGCCAACGTGCTTGGACAGCAGGATGCCATTGTGCAGGCGGCACGGTTCAAGGGTTGTCCAATTATTGTGAAGCAACGTCCAAAATCATAAGTGTTGATCTTCTGTCACCGTGGTTTGCCACGGTGACATATAACTAAATTTTAGCAAAATGTTTCAATAAATAATCAATAGAATCAATATATTGTAAATTTTAAACCACTGATCCTGCGTATTTTTCCTCTCAGACAACATCCTAAAATTTGTGTTCTTGTCCCAAATTCGTTTAAGGTGGCGGGCGTGTAGGGTTATTCGGTATGTCTATGATTGAGAGTTGGTTTTTTGTTTTTGCGATGATCGCGGTGTTATTGATTCCTGGGCCGACCAATGCTTTGCTCGCCAGTTCAACCCATCAACAAGGTGTGTTGAAAACCCTGCCGTTTATTCCTATGGAATGGTTGGGCTATGTCTATAGCATCGGGTTGTGGGCACTCTTTATCCATCTGTTCCATCCCATCTGGCCAGCACTCACCCACATTCTGCATGTTGCCAGTGTAGCTTATGTGTTATGGCTGGCCTTTGATTTATGGAAAAGTTCACACCTGCAAAAACATGACCAGCATCACCCACATATCCGAACGCCAGAGTTGTTTGTCTCGGCCTTGCGAAACCCTAAAACCTTGCTGCTGGCGGCAGGAATTTTTCCCAGTGAAACATGGGACTCGGTAGAGAATACAGTTCTGGTGTTTGCGGTATTCAGTGTGGTGCTGATCCCTGTTTCAATCTTCTGGATGGTGTTTGGCCGTGCCTTACTGGCAGGTAGCCTGGTTGGAATCAAGGCCGACCATTTATATAAAGGATCGGCTATGCTGCTGCTGATGTGTATGTTGCCAATGATCTTTCGTTTCTTCTAGGCAGACATTGAATTATTGTGCTTTACGGTTATCCAGTTTCTGGCGAATAAAACCAATCACACCTGGCAGGATACTGATAATGATGATGCCAAAAATGAGGTGGGTGAAGTTGTCTTTCACAATTGGCATATTTCCGAATAAATAACCGAGGGTAATGAAAGAGGCAACCCAACAGAAAGCGCCAACCACATTATAGGTCAGGAAAAACTTATAATTCATGCTGCCTGCACCCGCAACAAAAGGCGCAAAGGTACGTGCAAACGGCACAAAACGAGCAAAGATTATGGTTTTTCCACCATGACGCTGAAAAAACTGCTGGGTGTTGATCAAGTGTTGCTGATTGATAAAACGTGAGTTGATTTCAAATACACGCGGGCCAATGTAGCGGCCAATATGGTAATTGACGGTATCACCCAATACCGCCGCAATAAACAGCAGGATTCCGAGTGCCCAGGGGTCCATTGCACCTGTTGACGCAGCCAGCGCACCCGCAGCGAACAACAGGCTGTCACCTGGTAAAAATGGCATCACTACGAGACCAGTTTCAACAAAGATAATTAAAAACAGAATGGCATAAATCCAGATGCCATAATTGGTAATGAACTCTAAAAGATGTTCGTCAACGTGCAGAATAAAATCAATGAGTTCCATGAAGCTGTTAACAGTATGAATTTGAGCTAAATCCTAGCAGTGCCTCTGGGGAAAGTCAGTATAAAAAGCAAAATAATTGGTAACTTTACAATGTGGTTGAAAAATAGTGGGGATACGGCTAAAAAGACTTTTTTGTTGCAAATATGGAATGATGTATTCACAAATATGCTGCTTATTGCAAAATAAAATATTCCTACACTGGTATCATGTTAAAAAACAAACAGTATGGAACTGATCATGTTTAATACGAATGTTATTATTTGGTTTTCAGGCACGCTTTGCAGCCTTTGGACTGGCTATTTTCAGCATTATCACTGCATTTATCTTCCACAGTGCCGATGATCAAGCGCAACACATCAACTTTATGAAAAATCTGGTCATGTCAGGTGGCCTGTTTTATTTAATGCTGCATGGCGCAGGCCGTTTGAGCCTTGATCACGCAATTGAAAAGGTTGCCCATACCCATTAAATAACTTCAATTGATATAAAAACAGGAAGCCAATTGCTCCCTGTTTTTGCTGGTATGGATTTTAGATTTACAGCATAAAGTGAATTTGCATTTCCCCAACAAGGAAGCCGAGTACTGCGCCAACAATGATCAATGACCATTCATCTTCTTTAAATGCAGGGCGGAGCATACCTTCAAATTCTTCAGGACTGAGCTGTTGCATCCGCTCTACCAAGGTATTGCGAACATCCATGGCATCTTCAGCATAGGACTCTACATAACGCATGGTTTCTGGTAGTTGCTGTAAGATACGCTCAGCGACTTCTGCTTTCAGATTTTGATATTTTTCACCACCAATCGCATAAACAACCAATGGACGAACAATCCCTGCCTGTAGGTCAATTTCTTGTTTGACATGGCGACTGACAAGTTCGATGACTTTATCTGAATTTGTTCCAGAGAAAAGCTCTTCCATCATATTACGGGATGTGAGTAATTGTTTAGAAATGAGCGCTGCATAGTCTGCCGCGACTTCATTTTGACGCTTGATGAACAAACCTTGCCATGTGTAGCCCAAAATCTTCTTTGGGTACAATGGTCTAAACATCATTTGTAAAGCCATCCAGTCACTGAAAAAGCCGACAAAGCCACCGAACATTGGCAGCATCCAAGGATATTTTCCTTGAGTGACCACCCAGCACAACATTTGTACAACACCGATCGCAAAACCAAAGACAAAGCCGACATTACTAAAGAATTTAAACTCTTGCTTACCGACTTTTTTGAAAATTTCGTTGAGAAGACGCTTATCTTTGAGGAGATTGCTAATCACCATGTGTTTGATGTCAAAGTATTTGATCACATCTTTTTGCACTTCGCCCATGATATGTTCAACAATCTCAGGGGCTTTGGCTTGAACTCGCTTAATTAATTTCTTGCGTGCGAACTCAGGCATACCTTCCCATAAACCCGGTTGATATTGTTGTGCAACTTCGCGAGTAATATCCTCGGCAGAGGCCATTAACGGTTTTTCAATTTCCTGAGCAATACGTTTGGGATCCAGTCTGGCAAAAATTTCTTGGGGCTGAATTAACTTTGAGGTCATTAACTCAACGGCTATGGTCGCCATTTTTTCAGCTTTTCGTGGGACGATGCCTTGCCATCCGATTGGAAGACCAAATAACCTTAGTCCCTTAAATTCAAGTGGTGCAAACATCATTTGAATGGCAATAACTTTCGTTACATAGCCAATAAAGCCACTAATAAATGGGATCGAAATATATAACCAGAAATTCTGTTGAAAATCCGCAATCATTTCTTGAAACATTATTTTATTGGTCCTTCAAGTCCTAATTGTTGCTCATGATAGGGCAAGCCATAGATGATAGTGAAATATTTTACAATATTGACTGAGCCAATATCTTTTAGGCTTTTAGTTACCTTTTTATTTTTCCTCTTTCCAAGGATAGTGCAGTCGCACAAAAAGGAAACGATGATGCCGACTGCATACCTTTCCGTGGTAATGCATATTTTCGACTCATCATCTTAGCACCAATTTTTGCTTTTTGTTGATCGGAATCAGCAAGAATTGTTGATTTAATTCTCTTTTTCAACACGTGCTTGGGGAATTTTAGTTTAAATATCAGTCGTAATTGATCATACATGCTAAAAAATAAGATAGATGATGAATTGCGGTGCGCCAAAGTGTGAAAAATGTTAGAATATGGCGCTTAATTCATTTGCCTTTAATGTTTAGCCATGACGACCAATACTCAAATTACTGAAGATCGTATCCTTATTTTGGATTTCGGCTCTCAATATAGCCAGCTGATTGCACGTCGCGTACGTGAAGCGGGTGTTTATTCTGAAATGTATGCTTTCGATATGTCTGAAGAAGACATTCGTGCGTTTAATCCAAACGGGATTATTTTGTCAGGTGGTCCTGAGAGCGTACATGAAGAAGGTAGTCCACGTGCGCCACAAGTTGTATTTGAACTTGGTGTACCAGTATTGGGTATTTGCTATGGCTTACAAACCATGTCTGAACAGCTTGGTGGTAAAGTAGAACCAGGTACAGTTCACGAATTTGGTTATGCTGCTGTTGATGTATTGGTACGCGATCAATTGTTGGGTGATCTCAATGATGGTGACGACAAGCTTAATGTTTGGATGAGTCATGGCGATAAAGTCAGTGTGATTCCTGAAGGTTTCTCTGTTACTGCAAGCACACCAAGCTGTCCATTTGCCGCGGTAAGTGATGAAGCACGTCGTTTCTATGGTGTTCAATTCCACCCTGAAGTGACCCATACGGCGAAAGGCGCAGAGTTATTATCGAACTTTGTGCATGGGATTTGTGGATGCCGTAATCTCTGGAATTCTGAAAACATCATCGACTTGCGTGTTGAACAATTACGTGAGCAAATTGGTGATCAAAAAGTTCTGTTAGGTCTTTCTGGTGGTGTTGATTCTTCTGTTGTTGCTGCACTTTTACACCGTGCGATTGGCGATCAGTTGACTTGCGTATTTGTAGACAATGGTTTACTTCGTTTAAACGAAGGTGAACAAGTGATGGACATGTTTGCGAAAAACATGGGTATCCGTGTGATTCGTGCTGATGCTGAACAGCGCTTCTTAACTGCGTTAGCGGGTGAAGTTGATCCTGAGAAAAAACGTAAAATTATTGGTCGTGAGTTTATCGAAGTTTTTGCTGAAGAAGCACGTAAACTTGATGGTGTAAATTTCCTTGCACAAGGTACGATTTACCCTGATGTGATCGAATCTGCTGCAACCAAAAATGGTAAAGCACATGTAATTAAATCACACCACAATGTGGGCGGTTTACCTGATGATTTAGCTTTTGAATTGGTTGAGCCGATTCGTGATTTGTTTAAAGATGAAGTACGCCGTCTAGGTACAACTTTAGGTTTACCACATGAAATGCTTTATCGTCACCCATTCCCAGGTCCAGGTTTGGGCGTGCGTATTTTGGGTGAAGTGAAAAAAGAATATGCGGATATTCTTCGTCTTGCGGATGACATCTTTATGCAAGAGCTTCGTGCAAGCGGTTGGTATGATAAAACTGCGCAAGCATTTGCGGTATTCCAACCTGTAAAATCGGTCGGTGTTGTCGGTGATGGTCGCCGTTATGCATGGGTGATTGCACTTCGTGCGGTTGAAACAGTTGATTTTATGACAGCTCGTTTTGCACATCTCCCTTATGATCTTGTAGATAAAATCTCAACGCGTATCATGAACGAAATCAAAGATGTTTCACGTGTTGTATATGACGTGTCATCTAAGCCACCAGCAACGATTGAATGGGAGTAAAACTGGCAAGCAGCAACGCTGCTTGCCAGTTTTACGCCAAAGGCTATGCCTGCGGCAGAGGGATTTCAAGAAACAACATTTCTTGCCTAAATTACGCCATGAACGAGTTTTAAAGTGAAACTTTAAAACGAAGTGCAAGATGCCTGCGGCAGAGGGATTTCAAGCATGAGTGCGTGTTTAAAGCAACGCTTTAAACCAAACGAAGCTGCTTGCCAGTTTTACGCCGAAAAAGGACGCAATTGCGTCCTTTTTTATAGTTTAGACCGATCTAGATAGTCGGAAGGTCAAAACTGGCCACTTGGTTGCGTCCGTTTTGCTTTGCACGATAAAGCGCAATATCTGCTTCTTTGATCAGTGAATGTAAATTTATATTGTCTGAATTTAGTTTTGACACACCAACCGAAACGGTGAAACTAATTTTGATATCATTTCCAATACAGACAGGGTGAGACTCGATATTTTTTCTTAGACGCCCTGCAATCATAATGGCATCTTCCAGTGTCGTTTCGGGAAGCAAGGCAACAAATTCTTCGCCTCCAAAACGCGCGAGAACATCGGCACGGCGCATTTCCTTACGTGCAAGTTCGGCAAATTTTTGCAATACCTGATCGCCAATATCATGGCCATAACTGTCATTAATTCTTTTAAAATAATCCACATCAAACATCAGTAGACAGATGGATTGATACGGCGGCCAAGCATGAATCATCTTATCTGCAATCAACTCAAATTGGCGACGATTACTCAGCTGGGTGAGTTCATCTGTATGGGCAAGTTCACGCAGCAGGTGTCGATCCCATTCCTTCAGCATAGAACGTAAAAATG
This sequence comes from Acinetobacter sp. WCHA39, assembly GCF_002165385.1. Taxonomy (NCBI): domain Bacteria; kingdom Pseudomonadati; phylum Pseudomonadota; class Gammaproteobacteria; order Moraxellales; family Moraxellaceae; genus Acinetobacter; species Acinetobacter sp. WCHA39. The sequence goes on along the minus strand of NZ_NHRP01000019.1, from coordinate 40,094 downwards.
CACGCCGCGCATTTAAGGTGTTGTTCCAACAGACATATAGGCTAAAAAACATCATTGGACTATAAACCAGCGCAAAAATCACACTGTGTTGCACATCATTGATGCGTATTGCGCCGCAAATAATCACCAAGCTAATCAGTGTGGTGGCTAAAATAGAGGGGCTGAATCGGACATGAATTGCAAAACAACCCAGTAAGACAAAAATAGGTGCGGCGTATTGATAAGATGCTACATTGGGGCTGTTCGATTGGCTTAGCAACCAAAACCATAGCCCAGCGGCGCATGCACTCGACACTGGTAGCAATAAATCGTGAATCAGCACATTTGTAATATGTTTAAAACTTAACCAGTTAATAAGCATGAAAGTGAGCGCCAGTGCAACACGACCAATGCCAGATTGCAGGCTAACATCAGGAATTAACAACCAATCTATGAAAAAATAGACCAGAAATAGTAACTGCGCCAATAAGTTAATTTGTATTAAATAATGGCGCTGATTAACATTTTGGTATTGATAATAACTTTGTTTAAATTGAGCTGGGATAGTTGCAATACGGTCGTCTAGCGCTTGTTCCAACGCAGTACGATTTTTCGAGTCGAGCAGTTGCTCGGACGTAATAAAAGTTTGATTCAGTTTTTGATGAGCGGAACTAAAGAGCAGGGTACTAAAACCTTGCTCATGCCCCAAATTGGGGTTCTGTACAGCGCCTTTCATCATAGGCCGCTCCATTGCATACACAATGCATTATTGTTGAAATTTTAAACTTGATTTATTGTTTTGTTTATCAAACGATAAATTTCTGTTGAAATTGATAACGAGGTGTAAAGGGTTTGGCTGTGTGCCAATTCATCGTTATTTTATCTTAAAAAATAACCAAGATTATACCCCCATTTGTGGGGGTGGTCATACAATAGAGTGCTAATGATGAGCGAATACGATAACGTAAGCGTGGTTGTTTGTGCGCAGCACTAAGCATTGAAAAGACTTAAACGAATCACTTCAGGATAATAAAATGAGCAATAGCCATAACGGTGAACGGTCACATTCAGATGATTATGCAAAATATACTGACCAACGGATTCAAGACGTGCAGTTGCGGAGTGCTGAAATTGGCAAGGGCACTATCATTAAGCGCGCCTTGCCGAGTCGTCAGAAGCGTTTGGTGGGGGCATGGTGTTTTCTGGATCATGCAGGGCCAGTGAGTTTTCCCGCTGGAGATGGTTTGGATGTAGGACCGCACCCACATATTGGTTTGCAGACTTTTACATGGATGATTGAAGGCACCATGATGCACACCGATAGTCTTGGTTCAAAACAACTGATTCGTCCTAAGCAAGTGAATTTAATGACGGCGGGGCGAGGAATTTCGCATACCGAAGTTGCACCCGACATTGAAACCAAAATGCATGCAGCACAGCTTTGGATTGCTTTGCCTGATGACAAGCGCAATATGGAGCCAAAGTTTGAGCATTATCCAGAACTACCTGTGGTTAGTAAGGATCAGGTTGAATTTACCATTTTAGTGGGGGATTTTCTTGATATGGTTTCTCCTGTGCAAGTGCATACACCTTTGGTTGGTGTGGACTTAACCGCACAAGCGAATACTAAAACCCGTATTCCACTCAACCCAAACTTTGAATATGCTTTTATGGCACTTGAAGGCATTGCTCAGGTCAATGGGCATGAACTCAATGCCGATAATATGGTGGTGTTGGAAACGGGGCTGACTGAAATCGAAGTTGAACTGACTGAAGGTCATCGTGTATTACTCATCGGTGGTGAACCGTTTGAGTCGCCAATTTTGCTGTGGTGGAACTTCGTTGGACGTACGATGCAAGATTTACAACAAGCACGAGAAGATTGGATCAATCATGATGCCCGTTTTGGTGAAATTCCTGATTATCAAGGGAAGCGTCTCGAAGCACCTGTACTGCCTGAGCAAATGAGGGCATCGAAATGAGTATAATAGCGAGTGCAAAAGTTCTAACTTTACCTGAACCGTGGAAAGGGGAAGTCACGAGTGGAACACACCAATTTCTAACCGATAAACCCGAATCTTTTGGAGGGCATGATACGGAACCTGCACCTTATGATTTTCTGACTGCAAGTTTAGCATCATGTACCATGATTATCTTACGCATGTATGCGCAGCATAAACAAATAGACTTGGGTGATTTTCAGTGTTGAAGTTGATTTTCATACCAACCGCGAACAGCAAGAAAAGATGATACGTCGTATTATATTTGAGCAGATTCCATCACCAGCGTTACAAGAGAAGTTGCTGAATGTATGTAGTAAAACATCGGTGACGAAAACTTTGTTACGCAGTTTAGACATACACACCGTGATTGTTTGAGACTAAAATGCTATTGTGCTTGGGCAAATCATAATTCTAAACGTAACTGTGAGAGGGATTCATACAGCAGTTGCGTAGACAAAGTAGGCACAAAAATGATTACCTTACATTACTTACAATGCTCACGTTCGTTCCGTATTTTGTGGGCATTAGAAGAGCTTGGTATGGACTACCAAGTTGAGTATTATCAGAGATTACCTAGCTACGCAGCTCCTGAAAGTTTGAAACAGATTCATCCGCTAGGTAAAGCACCAATTTTGGTGGATGATGAGAATATCATTGTGGAGTCGGCTGTTATTTTGGATTATCTGCAACAGCAGTATGATGTTAAACAACAGTTCAAACCGCAGCAATTCAAAGATCAGCTCCAATACTCGTATTGGATGCACTACGCTGAAGGCTCTCTCATGCCTTTATTGGTGATGACTCTCGTCATCAATAATGTGAGTAAGCATGTTCCGTGGATTATTCGACCTGTTGCTGAAAAAATTACCGATGGCGTGAAAGCTGGCTTTGTTCGCCCTCGAATGAAAGAACATATGCTATATCTGGAGCAGTATTTGGGAGAGCATGATTATTTTGCTGGAGCTTTTTCTTTTGCAGATATTCAAATGGCATTTCCACTGATTGCAATTCAAAAACGTTTACATGGTAAATATCCAAATATTCAAGCCTTTGTCCAACGTGTTCAGCAGCGTCCAGCGTTTCAGCGAGCTGAGCAGAAAAGCCTGCACTCTCAATGTGCTTAAAGCCAGATATAGAATGAGAAAGGGGAAACAGATCGTTTCCCCTTTCTCATGTTATCAATGTATTAACGCTTGATTACGATGGAGTCAATGCCGCTATGTTGCAAGGTTTGTTGAGCAGCAAGTGCTGCATCTTGGCTATCATAAGGACCAGAGAAAACACGATACCATGTTTGCCCATTTTCAACCGTTTTTATAACATCGGCAGATAAACCATTCAGAATAATTTCTGCACGACGTGCATCAGCACTGTCAGGATCAGGATAGCTACGTACTTGTAAGATATAACTGGCTTGATCTGGTGCAGTTGGTTCAGTCGAGGTGATCGTTATTGGATCTTCAGTGGTCGTTTCAGGTTTTGGTGATTCAATAATCACGACATTACCTTGTTGTTTGGTTTCAGGGACAGCCTGTTCAGGGATTGGAGTAACTTGTTGTTGTGGCAACAAATCGTAGAAACGATAATCTTTGTTGGTATCTTCTTCTTGATAATGATCGGAGGTTACCTGATTTTTTGCTGGAACAGGTTGCCATGGTTGCCATAGCATGAGCATGACACCAACACATAGAATCGCAAGAATCGCGACAAGCATTCCCAACCATTTTGGAATGAGTGGTTTTTTGGGTTTGTTTGGTCGTTCAGATACACCACGTTGCGTTTTTCCAAACACCTGAAATTCCTCTTGATTCTATTATGTTATGGGTCACTTGAATCTGGTTAAAAACAAAGCATTATGTTTGAAGATAATGCTTTGTTTAAGATATTGCCGACCAATGATAGGCTAAGTTTAAAAGTAGATCTGTATAGCGTTGTTAACAACAATATTTCAGATTCAAACTTTTTATTGCAACTGTGTGTATTGATTACATCGCTTCAGGAGCAGATACACCCAGTAACTCTAAACCATTACGTAAAACTTGTTGTACGTTAATTGAAAGTAATAAACGCGCTTGTGATAAAGGAATATTTGTTTCATCAACAAATTTAACGCCATCTTGAGCATACCATCCATGAAATAGCGCAGCTAAGTCTTTTAGATAATTACCAATTTGATGTGGTTCGTAGACATTCGCAGCACGAATCAAAATTTCAGGATAAGCTGCTAATTTAGCGAGAATCTCTGTTTCAGTCTCTAATGCTAAGAGATTAGCAATTTGGCGAGCAGATGCGACATCAAATGTAATGCCTTTCTCTTTCGCGCGGTTCAAAATGCTATTTACACGTGCATGGGCATACTGAATGTAGTACACCGCATTGTCTTTGCTTTGAGAAACGGCAAGGTCTAAATCAAAGTCGATATGTTGTTCAGATTTACGCATCACGTAGTAGAAACGTGCCGCATCGTTGCCAACTTCTTTACGTAGATCACGTAAAGTCACGAATTGACCTGAACGAGATGACATTTGTACCATCTCACCACCACGCCATAAACTCACGAACTGAACTAAAAGAACAGTCAGTTTCTTAGAGTCGTAACCCATTGCATCAATCGCAGCTTTTACACGTGAAATATAACCGTGGTGATCTGAACCCCAAATATCAATCAGATCAGTATAACCACGTTGTAGTTTATTCAAATGGTAAGCAATGTCAGATGCAAAATAAGTGGTTTGACCATTACGACGTTTGACCACACGGTCTTTCTCATCGCCAAATTCAGTTGATTTAAACCAAATATTGCCATCTTTTTCATAGAGAAAGCCACGTTGATCAAGCGTCGCAAGTGCTTCATCAATTTTTTCGGTTAGCGAAGCTTCGCTAAACCATTCATCAAAAGTCACGCCAAAGTCAGCAAGGTCATCTTTGATATCATCCAAAATGGCATGTAAAGCCGCTTGGTGAAATACGCGATAGCCCACACCTAACTGTTGTTGTGAATTGGCGATTAAGCCATCAATGTGTTTTTCTTTATCACCAGACAGAATAACTTTATTGCCTTCGGCATCGAGTTCATCTGCATACTGCACATCTTCAGGCACATGATTGTAAATGTCAGCAACTGGACGAACGTGTGCATCGCCATCTTGATCAATAATGCTTTGTGCGATTTCTTTAACATAGTCGCCTTGATAGGCATTTTTAGGGAAAACAAGCGTTTGCCCAGTCAACTCTAAATAACGTAAATAAGTTGATGTTGCCAAAATATCCATTTGGCGACCTGCATCATTGACATAGTACTCACGGTCAACTTGTGCACCTGTTGCTTCTAAAAGATTCGCAACAGTCATGCCGTAAGCTGCACCACGACCATGTCCCACATGCAGACTAGATGTTGGGTTTGCAGAAACAAATTCGACTTGGATTTTTTTAGCTGCATTGGCTTGGCTGCGTCCATATTGGTCTTTTTGTGCTTGAATTTGATCAAGTACAGCGAAGCGTTGGTCTGCGTTTAGAAAGAAGTTAATAAAACCAGGACCTGCGATTTCTGCTTTTGTAATGTCGGCGACTTCAGGTAGTGCTGCTAAGATTTTTTCAGCTAAATCACGTGGTTTCATTCCCGCCGCTTTGGAACCAATCATGGCGATATTTGAGGCGAAGTCTCCGTGACTTCGGTCTTTGGTACGGGTTAAATGGCTCGTGTTTGTCCAATCTGAAGGAAGTACCCCTTGTTGTTGAAGGGATTGTACCGCATGATCAAGAGCTGCTTGTATTGCCGTATTCATAGTTACCGAAATAAATGTCGCAGAAAAACGTCAAATATAGCAAATTTTAGCAGCTTAAGGGGAGAGTGATTGAAGTGGAATTAACATATTCATATAAATCTTTTCAGACTTTTATTTTTCAATGTGGTGATGGGGATGCTATATCCACGATAGATATAGCATTTTTCTCTTTAAGCTTGTAAAACCTGTTCGAGTAATTCATCACTTGGTGCGAAATAATATGCCCCATCAATCGCAGTAGTGAAATGTAATAAACGGTCATGAATACCATCACCTGTAGTACCAAACATTCGTTTTAACATGGCATCAATAATGCTCAAATTATTGGTATAGGCAACAAAAAATAGACCTTGTTCACCTTTACCATCACCATAAGGCAAACTGTGACGCAAGATTTCCATTTCTTCGCCATCCTCATCTTCTACCACGGTACGTGCGACATGCGAATTTTGGGGTTTGATGTCATCATCAAGTTCAATAGATTCAAGTTTGGTACGTCCAAAAACATGTTCTTGAGCATCGACTTTGAGTTGTTGCCATTTTGCTAAATTATGAATATAGCGCTGTGCGAAAATAAAACTGCCATCTGCAAAAGCCCCTGCTGTTTCTGCAAGGAGGGCAGCTTCAGCACGGTCGTCTGGGAATTGAGGATTTTCTGTACCATCAATAAAGCCTGTCATATCGCGACCATCAAAGAAACGGAAGCATGCACGCTCATCTAAAACATCAACTTTGCTTTGAATACCATTGAAGAAAGCTTGACTGATCGCAAAGCAAATATCAGCACGAGCACTCGCAATGTGTATAAATACATCCGCGGGAACCACAGGCATGTCAAAAGCCCCATGTTGCGGGTCAAGCTGTCTAAAGTCCTCAGGTGTCTGAGAATAAAGCTTTGACCAAAGCTCAGGACCAAAGGCAATCGCTGTTTTAATTTGATCGTTAGGGTGTTGGGTAATCAGACGATCACGGGTTGAGAGTAGAGCTTCAATCTGCTGTTTGAGTTCAGAAATACTTAAATCTTTTAAACGCAAAACAATAAAACGGGCATGATCAGAAGGTAATGGAAGAATGACGGATTGAGCAGTCATGAAGCTCTCCTTGGTTCGTTATTTTTAAATGATACAAAGATATGATTTTGCCCGATGTAAGCAGTGCTTAATAGCTTATTTTTGACGATTTTTGCGATATTGATAATCGTTAAATAATAGTCGACATAGCATCCAAGTATTGAATGCTAAGGTTGGAAACATTTAATTGGTTTTAAAATTCGGTAAGAATTTTTGTACTGCAAAAATAACGGCAAAGCAAAGCGCCATACATAAAACGATACTGAGACCTGTGGCAATATTTAACGCCGCACTAGACCATAAGCCAACCGTCACAGCCAATTGAGCCAGTAAGAATGCCCAAATCACCATTTGTTTAGGTGAATGTGCAAGTAAGCGTGCGCTTAGTGCAGGAATCACCAGTAATGCACCCATGAGGAGTGAGCCAACAGCACGGAGCGCAAGTACCGTAAATAACGCCAATAACAGCATGAAAATCAAGCGTTGCCAATTAGCTCTCACCCCTTCACTCATTGCAATATCGGGATCAATTGCAATTTGAATTTGTGCAGACCATGAACGATACAAAACGATAAGCGAACCTACAATCACGACCGCAAACATGGGTAAATCAGACCATTCAATACTAAGAAGGTCGCCAAATAAGTAGCTTAATAATTCGGGGCGTAAACTCGGAATATGCTGAATTAATAACAAACCAGAGCACAGTAATGTCGCTGAACTTAATGCGAGTAAGGCATCATTAGGGAGGCGAGAGTCATGCAGTACCCATAAAATACCAACCAGTAAAGCAGCCAGAAAAGCGACCCCTAACCAAAAGGGTAGATGTAGTAAGGCCGCAATAGCGACGCCTAATAGCGTGCCATGTGCCATGGTATCAGCAAAAAAAGACATTCTGCGCCAAAGCATCAGACAGCCGAGTGGTGCTGTCAGAAATACCAAAAGTGACCCCATAATCCAAGCAGGTAATAGCAGTTGTAACCATTCCATCATCGCTTAGACCTTCGGTTCAGGGTGAATGTGTGGGCGTGGATCATGAGAACAGGGTTCCGCATGATCGCTATGTCCACAATGATTGTGATGATGCTGATAGAACATCCGTTGCGTACCAAAAATCGCTTGGTATTCAGGATGCTGCTGAATACTTTCAGGTAAACCACTACAACAAATGTGTTTGTTCAGACAAACAACGCGATGTGTACCTTGCATCACCCATTGTAAATCATGTGACACCATTAATACCGCGCAGCCGTAGCGTTCAGGTAGGCTTCTCACATAGTCGTAAAGCTCAGCTTCGGATTGAATATCCAAACCTTGCATGGGTTCATCAAGCACTAGGATATCGGGTTGGCGGAGTAGTGCACGTGCCAGTAAAACCCGTTGTCGTTCTCCACCTGAGAGTTGTTGTACTTTGGAGGCTTGTAATTTTTGAATGCCCGTATCTCGGATAATTTCTTCGCGTAAATCAGCGGCACAAATTTCTAAATCAAGTAAGTCTTGAACACGTAAGGGAAGACTGGCAGAAGGGTTGAATTTCTGTGGAACGTAAGCGAGTTTTAATTTCTTGGAAAAGAGCACCTTGCCTTTATTGGGCGACATAATGCCAAGCAGTACTTTAATTAAAGTTGATTTACCTGCACCATTTGGACCAATTAGTGTCACAATTTCTTTTGCCTGCAATGCAAAATCAATATTTCTTAAAATATCTCGTTCGTCGCGTCGAACAGAAATATTCTCCAACTGAATAAGTGGAGCGCTTATTGGCGTGTGTTGCACTGATGACATTTTCCAGAAATTTCAATAATGCTGTGTTGGGCAGCAAATTGGTCAGAAGCAGCAAGTTGATCGAGCTGTTGAATTAATCCTTGTGCTGAAGCCTCTTTCACTGAATGACATTCAGTGCAGATCAGAAAAGCAGCTTGATGCCCTTCACGTGGGTGGCAACAAGGAATATAGGCATTAATTGAGGTCAGTCGATGAATTAGACCTTTTTCTAATAAGAAGTCTAAAGTTCTATAAACTGTAGGTGGGGCAGCAGGGCGGTCTGCTTGACCTTTGATTTTAGCCAGTAAGTCATAAGCGCCCATTGGAGCAGAAGCATTTAGAATGAGTTCAAGCACTTCTTTACGTAAAGGTGTTAAGCGAGCGCCAACTGCAGTACACAAAATTTCTGCTTCAGCAATGCGAGCCTTAATATCGTGATGACCGTGAACACCATGTAAAGCATTGTTATGTTCATGTGAACAAGAACTCATAGGTAGACCTCATTGTTTTTGTAGAATCTATTGCTTTTCATGCGCTCATCGCCTTTATGATATTGCAATAGACTCATTATCATAACATGCAATTCAATATAACCATCTATATAAGTTGAAGCTCGGCAGGCGAGCGTGACAAATCTAAAAAAGACATAGGTGTTTTTTAACTTTTGTTATATTATAACACGCTTCGCTGAGTTGAGTAATGTTGTGATGTCCCGCCTAATAGTATTTGTTTTCTTTTCAATGTTAAGCACATGGGGATGGACTCAAAGTTTAGTTGTTTCAACGCATCCAATTTATTTAATTGCTAAAGAGGTTACAGCAGGCATAGAAGAGCCTGTTCTGTTACTTGGCGATCAAACAGGACATGATGTACAACTCACACCCGCTCATCGTAAGGCGATTCAAGATGCTTCGCTGGTATTGTGGCTAGGTAAAGTACATGAAGCACCTTTAGATAAGTTGCTTAATCAAAACCCTAAAGCAATTGCACTTTTAGATTCTGGTATTTTGACGATTTTACCGCAGCGTAGTTTACGCGGTGCTGCATTGGCAAACACTGTAGATAGTCATGTGTGGTTAGAGCCAAACAATGCAGTGCGAATCGCTTTCTTTATTGCAACTTTACGTTCACAACAATATCCAGAAAATAAAGCCAAATACATGGCGAATGCAAAAGAGTTTTCGCAACAAATGCTGCAGGTTTCACAGCAATATGAAAGTTCCAATAAAGCAAAACCTTATTGGTCTTATCATGATGCCTATCAATATTTAGAAAGAGCACTCAATTTGAAATTTGCTGGAGCATTGACTGATGATCCTCATATTGCACCTACAGTAGCTCAAATTAAATTCTTAAAAGATAGTCGCCCTAAAACACAAATGTGCTTGTTGGCTGAAACATCAGCAAGTCGTGGTCAATATCAAAAGCTAAATCCAGTCGTGTTCCAACCAGTTGATGAAAGTATGCGTGGTCAAGATAATTTTGTTGCTGCATGGAAAAAATTGGCTACAAAAACTGATAAATGCGTATTAAGTACACAAAATTGATGAGAAAAATAAAAAACCAGTTGACTCTATCGTCAAAAAATGGACCAGCGAAAAAAACAGACTTAAGTCGAGAAAAGATTGCATGTTCATGGGTGTAACTCTATAATGCCTGCGATTCGAAACAATCATGATTAAAACTTGTCAAGCAGTTATGCTGTAAGTGGGTAAAAAATGAGCCGAACTAGTCGCTTGATTGACCGACGATTAGCAAAAGCTTTGGTCTTCTTACAGGCGTGTATGATTCCTGTTGCAGCTTTGCTTGCATGGATGATGAAAGACACTACTGCTGCCCTGAGTGCTGCGCTTGGAGCGCTGGTTTGTTGGTTGGCGCATTGTTATTTTGCCTGGCAGTCGTTTAGAACGGCAGGCGCAAGAGCATCAAAACAAGTCATGCTGAACATGTATCGAGGGATGCTGGGTAAGTTTGCAATCGTGATCGTGGGTTTTATTTTAATTTTGAGCAATGTTAAACCGCTGTCACCGGTTGCGTTGTTTTGTGGATTTATCCTCGTTCAGGCCATGTCGTGGGTCGCGCCATTTTGGGTGTCACGTCTACAAAAACGAGTTTAAAACACATTTAAGATTTTTTGGAAGTGTGAGTGAGATTATTGCAGTTCGCAGAATTCGCTTCGCTTCTTTTTAATGATTGACATTGACCAGGTGTGATTTATGGCTGCTGAAGAACATGCCCTGACTTCGACCGAGTATATCAAGCATCACTTGACCAATATGACCTATGGCAAAATGCCTGATGGTACATGGAAGTTGGCTGAGACTGCTGAAGAAGCTCATTCGATGGGGTTCACTGCAATTCACTTGGATTCAATGGGTTGGTCTATCGGACTTGGTGTTATTTTCTGTTTGTTATTTTGGACAGTTGCGAAAGCTGCAAATGCTGGCGTTCCAACTAAATTCCAATCTGCAATCGAAATGATTATCGAGTTTGTGGACTCAAGTGTTCGTGATACTTTCCACGGCAAATCACGTTTAATTGCTCCTTTATCATTGACCATCTTCGTGTGGATTTTCCTCATGAACGCAATGGACTTGATTCCTGTTGACTGGATTCCTTTCCTAGCTCAAAAGATTGGTGCAAGCGTGTTTGGTATGGACCCTCACCACGTTTATTTCAAGGTTGTTCCATCTACAGATCCTAACATTACCCTTGGTATGTCATTGTCTGTATTTGCACTGATCTTGTTCTATAGTATTCGTGAAAAAGGGATCGGCGGTTTCGTCGGTGAATTGGCACTTAACCCATTTAACCCAAGTAACCCAGTTGCAAAAGCGTTATTGATTCCAGTGAACTTAATTTTGGAATTAGTAACTTTTCTTGCTCGACCAGTTTCGTTGGCTCTACGACTGTTCGGTAACATGTATGCGGGTGAGTTAATCTTCATCTTAATCGCGTTATTACCGTTCTGGATTCAATGGGCGTTATCTGTGCCTTGGGCTATTTTCCACATTCTTGTAATTACGTTGCAAGCATTCATCTTTATGATGCTGACCATCGTTTACTTGAGCATGGCAAGCGAAAAGCATTAATGGTATTGCCTAATTATCAATCGATGGTTAGGCTTAAATTTTAGTTTAATTTGGTAATAACCTAACCTCTGAGGAATTTTTCATGGAACTCACTTTAGGTCTAGTTGCAATTGCATCTGCTATCTTGATCGCTTTTGGTGCTTTAGGTACTGCGATTGGTTTTGGTCTTTTAGGTGGTCGCTTCTTAGAAGCTGTTGCTCGTCAACCAGAATTGGCTCCACAACTTCAAACTCGTATGTTCTTAATCGCGGGTCTTCTTGATGCTGTGCCTATGATCGGTGTTGGTATTGGCTTGTTCTTCATCTTCGCTAATCCATTTGTAGGTTAATAGCTTAATTCCTAAATCCACATATTGAGGAATAGCGAAATGAATATCAACCTCACATTGATTGGTCAAGCAATTGCATTTGCGATGTTCGTCGCATTCTGCATGAAGTTTGTTTGGCCACCACTAATCAATGCGATTAGTGAGCGTCAGCGTAAAATCGCTGATGGCTTAAATGCTGCTGAAAAAGCAAAAGCTGACCTTGCTGATGCGCAAGCACAAGTTAAGGCAGAATTAGATGCAGCAAAAGCACAAGCGGCTCAATTGATCGAACAAGCGAACCGTCGTGCAGCACAATTGGTAGAAGAAGCGCGTACCCAAGCATCTGCTGAAGGTGAGCGTATTCGTCAACAGGCGAAAGAAACTGTTGATCAAGACATCAATGCTGCTCGCGAAGAATTACGTCAACAAGTTGCTGCTTTGGCAGTTGCTGGCGCAGAAAAAATTCTGAACCAACAAGTTGACGCAGAAGCTCATAATGCCATGCTGACTCAGCTGGCTGCTAAACTTTAAGCGAGGCGAAATATGGCTGAACTCTTGACGTTAGCACGCCCGTACGCCAAAGCAGCATTTGCTTATGCATCTGAGCAGAATGCAACTGACGCTTGGTCAAATGCGTTACAACTGCTCAGTGCTGCGGTGCAAGACGAAGCATTTTCCGCTTATTTAAATCGCCCTGAGCTGACTCCTGCGGAACAAGTAGGTCTTTTTGCGAAAGTTTTAGGTGAAGATCAATCTCAATCAGTGTCTAACTTTTTGACACTTCTTGCAGATAACGATCGTTTAGTTTTATTGCCTGAAATTGCTGCAGAATACGAATTACTTAAATCGCAGAACAACAACACGTTGGAAGTGGAGATTGAATCTGCTTTTCCAATGGATGCGACACAAGAGCATATTTTAGCTCATGCGCTTGAAAAACGTTTTAACAGAACTGTACATGTGACTGTTAGCGTTAATCCAGCGTTAATCGCAGGTGTTGTGATTCGTGCAGGCGACCAAGTGATAGATGACTCTGCGCTTAACAAGCTTGAAAAAATGCGGACTCGTCTTCTTGCCTAACAGCAAAAAGACTGAACTTAAAAAAGATTGAGGAATAGCGCAATGCAACAACTGAATCCATCCGAGATCAGTGCGCTCATTAAACAGCGTATCGGCGATCTGGACACCAGCGCGACCGCTAAGAATGAAGGTACCATCGTCATGGTATCTGACGGTATCGTGCGTATTCACGGTCTTGCGGATGCAATGTACGGTGAAATGATCGAATTCGACGGCGGCTTATTTGGTATGGCACTGAACCTAGAACAGGATTCAGTGGGTGCCGTTGTTTTAGGTAACTACCTAAGCCTTCAAGAAGGTCAAAAAGCTCGTTGTACAGGTCGTGTATTAGAAGTTCCGGTAGGTCCTGAACTTCTTGGCCGTGTCGTAGACGCTTTGGGTAACCCAATTGATGGTAAAGGCCCTATTGATGCAAAACTAACTGATGCTGTTGAAAAAGTAGCACCAGGCGTAATTTGGCGTCAATCTGTCGACGAACCTGTTCAAACTGGTTATAAATCAGTTGATACCATGATCCCTGTAGGTCGTGGTCAGCGTGAGTTGATTATTGGTGACCGTCAAACTGGTAAAACAGCAATGGCGATCGATGCGATCATCGCTCAGAAAAACTCTGGCATTAAATGTGTATACGTTGCGATTGGTCAAAAACAATCAACAATTGCAAACGTTGTACGTAAGCTAGAAGAAACGGGCGCTATGGCGTATACAACTGTTGTCGCAGCTGCGGCAGCTGATCCTGCAGCTATGCAGTATTTAGCTCCGTACTCAGGCTGTACAATGGGTGAATACTTCCGTGACCGCGGTGAAGATGCGTTAATTATTTATGATGATTTGTCTAAGCAAGCTGTTGCTTACCGTCAAATTTCATTGTTATTACGTCGTCCACCAGGTCGTGAAGCGTATCCAGGTGACGTATTCTATCTTCACTCACGTCTTCTTGAGCGTGCTTCGCGCGTTTCAGCTGACTATGTTGAGAAGTTCACGAACGGTGCAGTAACTGGTCAAACTGGTTCTTTAACTGCGTTACCGATCATTGAAACTCAAGCAGGTGACGTATCTGCATTCGTACCAACGAACGTAATTTCGATTACTGACGGTCAGATCTTCTTAGAAACATCATTATTCAACGCGGGTATTCGTCCTGCTGTGAACGCGGGTATCTCGGTATCGCGTGTTGGTGGTTCTGCTCAAACTAAGATCATCAAAAAATTGTCTGGTGGTATCCGTACTGCTTTAGCACAATACCGTGAATTGGCTGCGTTTGCTCAGTTCGCTTCTGATCTTGATGAAGCAACTCGTAAGCAACTTGAGCATGGTCAACGTGTAACTGAGTTAATGAAGCAGAAACAATATGCTCCTTACTCAATTGCTGACCAAGCTGTATCTGTTTATGCATCTAACGAAGGCTACATGGCTGACGTTGAAGTGAAGAAAATCGTAGACTTTGATGCTGCGTTAATTGCTTACTTCCGTTCAGAAAAAGCTGCGTTAATGCAACAGATCGATGAAACTGGTGATTATAACAAAGACATCGAAGCAGCAATCAAATCAGGTATTGAGAGCTTCAAAGCGACTCAAACTTACTAAGTTTACCTTTAGTTAAGTTTGGTTCACGGATCAACCTTCGAAAGCTCGAAAGGGCTTTCGAATACTAGGTTAAGCGTATGGCAAATTTAAAAGAAATTCGCGCCAAAGTAGCTAGTATCAAGAGCACGCAAAAGATTACTCGCGCGATGCAAATGGTAGCTGCTTCTAAAATGCGTCGTGCGCAAGAGCGCATGGCTCAGGGCCGTCCGTATGCCGATAATATGCGCCGTGTAATTGCTCACTTAGTTCAAGCAAACCCTGAATACAAACACCGTTATATGGTTGACCGCCCAGTTAAGCGTGTTGGCTATATCGTGGTGTCTTCAGATCGTGGCTTGGCGGGTGGCTTGAACATTAACTTGTTCAAGAAAGTTGTGCAGCATGTCAAAGCACAACAACAGCAGTCAATTGAAGTTGAATTTGCTTTGATTGGTCAAAAAGCGGTTTCGTTTTTTAAGAATTACGGCGGTAAAGTGCTTGGTGCAACGACCCAACTTGGCGATGCGCCGAGTTTGGAACAGTTAACTGGCTCTGTACAAGTTATGCTTGATGCATTTGATAAAGGCGAATTAGATCGCATCTACCTCGTTTCAAATGGTTTTGTCAATGCAATGACTCAACAGCCTAAAGTAGAACAACTTGTTCCTTTAGCACCAGCGCAAGCAGGCGATGATCTCAACCGTACTTATGGTTGGGACTATATCTACGAACCAGAAGCAGAAGAATTGTTAAATGGTTTGTTGGTTCGCTACATCGAGTCTATGGTTTATCAAGGTGTGATTGAAAACGTTGCATGTGAGCAGTCTGCTCGTATGGTCGCGATGAAAGCGGCGACAGACAACGCAGGACAATTGATTAAAGACCTACAACTCATTTACAACAAGCTGCGTCAAGCCGCGATTACTCAGGAAATTTCCGAGATCGTTGGCGGTGCCGCTGCCGTTTAACATTATTAAGTTTGAATTGAGGAGACAGCAATGAGTAGCGGTCGTATCATTCAGATCATCGGCGCGGTTATCGACGTCGAGTTTGAGCGCAATAGCGTTCCTAAGATCTATGACGCTCTCCAAGTTGACGGTACTGAAACTACTTTAGAAGTTCAGCAACAGCTTGGCGATGGTGTTGTTCGTACCATCGCAATGGGTTCTACAGAAGGTCTTAAACGTGGCCTTAATGTAACTAGCACAAATGCACCGATTTCTGTTCCAGTGGGTCCTGCTACGCTTGGTCGTATCATGGACGTATTGGGTCGCCCTATCGATGAAGCAGGTCCTGTAGCGACTGAAGAACGTTTGCCGATTCACCGTCAAGCACCTTCTTATGCTGAACAAGCAGCTTCTACTGATCTTTTAGAAACTGGTATTAAAGTCATTGACTTACTTTGCCCGTTCGCGAAAGGTGGTAAAGTTGGTTTATTCGGTGGTGCGGGTGTTGGTAAAACCGTTAACATGATGGAGTTGATCAACAACATCGCGAAAGCACACTCAGGTTTATCTGTGTTTGCTGGTGTTGGTGAGCGTACTCGTGAAGGTAACGACTTCTATCACGAAATGAAAGATTCTAACGTTCTTGACAAAGTAGCAATGGTCTACGGTCAGATGAACGAGCCACCAGGTAACCGTTTACGCGTAGCGTTAACTGGTTTGACTATGGCTGAATACTTCCGTGATGAAAAAGACGAAAATGGTAAAGGTCGTGACGTATTATTATTCGTCGACAACATCTACCGTTATACACTTGCGGGTACTGAAGTATCAGCATTGTTAGGTCGTATGCCATCTGCGGTAGGTTACCAACCGACACTTGCAGAAGAAATGGGTGTTCTCCAAGAGCGTATTACGTCTACTAAGTCTGGTTCGATCACATCGATCCAAGCTGTATACGTACCTGCGGATGACTTGACTGACCCATCACCTGCAACAACGTTTGCTCACTTAGATGCAACAGTAGTATTGAGCCGTGATATCGCATCTTCTGGTATTTACCCAGCGATCGATCCACTTGACTCAACTTCACGTCAGTTAGACCCATTGGTTGTTGGTACTGAGCATTATGAAATTGCACGTTCTGTACAGAACGTATTGCAGCGTTATAAAGAGCTTAAAGACATCATCGCAATCTTGGGTATGGATGAGTTAGCAGAAGAAGATAAATTGGTTGTTTACCGTGCGCGTAAAATCCAACGTTTCTTCTCTCAACCATTCCACGTAGCTGAAGTGTTTACTGGTGCTCCTGGTAAATTAGTACCGCTTAAAGAAACGATTCGTGGCTTTAAAGGTCTATTAGCTGGTGAATACGATCACATCCCAGAACAAGCGTTCTATATGGTTGGTGGTATTGACGAAGTGATTGCTAAAGCTGAGAAACTCTAATTTAAGGAGATCATCTCATGGCGACTATGCAATGTGATGTCGTAAGTGTTAAAGAGTCTATTTACTCTGGGCAAGTTACGATGTTAATCGCAAAAGGTGCGGGTGGTGAGCTAGGTATTTTACCAGGGCACGCGCCACTTGTAACTTTACTCCAACCGGGACCGATCCGTGTTCAGTTGGAAAATGGTACAGAAGAAATCGTGTATGTATCAGGCGGTGTGTTAGAAGTTCAACCTCATGTTGTTACTGTGCTTGCAGATACTGCAATTCGTGCTGACAACTTGGATGAAGCGGCAATTATGGAAGCTCGTAAACAAGCTGAACAATTGTTAGCAAATCAAAAGAGTGATTTGGACTCGGCTGCTGCTCTTGCTGCGCTTGCAGAAACTGCGGCTCAGCTTGAAACCATCCGTAAAATCAAGAATCGTGCAATGTAATTGCAGATTTAAGATTGAGAAAGCCACCGAAAGGTGGCTTTTTTATTGATACATTTTAAAAAAACGGGTCAGTTTGATAAATGCTGAGCTCGAAAAGTATAAACAAATGAATCAAATCGGGCATGATTTTCCAAATCTAAGCAAGCAGAAAGCTAATACTTCAGTTTCTATGCCATCGTATCAGATACAACCCATCAAAATGAGTTATGAGATTTAATATTGCTAAGATCATGTAATAAGTATTCTTATTCTCTAAAAGCTCAAGTATTTCTAATAAAGATACTTGAGCTCAAGAATTTAAATACTCATATCAGCAAGCCAGAGGAAATAACCACCGTAGCTATTAAATTTAAATTCACCACCAACATTTTTCCCTTCATCTGTTAATTGGTGCCTACCTTTATCATTAATCATGAGAAAGCCTTTAGCTACAAATTTTTCTAAAAGCTCATTTGTTTTCAGTTTATGTTTGGCAGCAAGTTTTGAAGTTGTTAATTTGCTAAAATCATCTTGTTCACTATTTTCTTGGCTTATTTCTGTATCTTTCACCTCATCAAGAGAAATTCTAACTTCATCGCTGATTCGAATAATGCGTTGGGCTTCTTCATAAGCATCTTTGAACACTAATTCATCATGATCTTTTTCAATCAAAATTCCCATCTCATTATTATTCACTTGGCTAAACTCATATAAGTTTAGACTGGAAATTATACAAGTTGATTCATTGATGTAACATTTAGCATGAAGGTTCTTACAGAAGCTCACCCTTACATAATCAAGTTTTTGCATCCATTTGATTTCATCAGGATGTAAATCACTTTTGCCATAAATTATACGAATATCAATTTTAAGACGATTTTTATCTTCAAGAAGTTCCTTTATACGATCATTTAGTTTTAAAAAAGGGCTAATTAGGATAAGGCGTTCTTTTGCATTTTTAATTAATTCTTCTAGATAAAAATTAGTTGCACTTGTATTAAGAAATTTAGACATGTCGTTCCAACATTTATGTAAATATTAAAATTAAAGTAAAAAAATTATAATATTTATTTTAATAAAGAGAATAGTTAAACCATTCTCTTTATTAATTTTTTATTTTATTTTGCTAATTCAGCTTCAATCGCACTGACGATACGTTCATCATCTGCGGTAATGTCAGGTGCAAAACGCGCTACGATTTCCCCATTTTTATTAACTAAGAATTTCTCAAAATTCCATAGTACTTCAGGTGGATTGTTTGGTGTTAAGCCATAATCAACGAGGTCTTTCCACCAAGGTCCTTCACCAATACGTTCTGGAATTGCTTGTGTGAGTGTTTGATATAAAGGATGTTTGTCTTCACCTGCAACAGAGATTTTTGCAAATAAAGGGAAGTGGACGTCATAGTTGAGTGAACAGAATTGTTCGATTTCATCATTTGTCCCTGGTTCTTGCTCTAAGAAGTTATTTGCAGGGAAGCCTAAAATTTCTAAGCCCTGATTTTTTTTCGCTTGATAAAGTTTTTCTAGGCCTTCGTACTGTGGTGTTAAGCCACATTTTGAGGCTACGTTAACAATTAGTAGAACTTTACCCTGATATTGCTCAAGATCAATGTCTTGACCTTTAATATCTTTAACTGGAATGTGATAAACCGACTGGCTCATGGAATACGTCCTAATGTTGTTGTGACAAGACTTGTTTGTTTTAACTGCTAATTTCGTACAGTGCAATCCTCTTGATATGAATCCATACAAATTATGAGCAAAAGCACGTCTTGGATTTATATCGAGGCATTTTTGAGTTGAATAGGAGTTTGTCCTGTATAGCGCTTGAAGAATTCAATAAAGCTAGAGCTATGGTGATAACCTAAAGTATATGCCAATTGTTTAATGGTCGTGCCTTGACGAATTTGATTGATTGCAAAAATAATTTTGGCTCGATTGCGCCATTCTGACAGAGAGAGTAGCAATTCTTGTTGGCTCAGCCGTAACACATGGCGCTCACTGACCGTAAAGTTATACAATACTTGTTGTAGGCTCATATGAAATAATTCAGGATTCGCAAGTTGATCGAGGATCGGAGCTAAGGTTGGATGCGTGCTTTGCGGTAAATAATGTGTATATGCTGGGGCTTGCTTTAGTTGATCGAATAACAGTTGTAATAAATGTTCAAGATATTCAGGCGCAGGATTTTGCTTTTGTTGCTCTAGAATTTGAATGACCAAAGAGCGAAAAAAAGATTGAATACTAAAACAGCGGCAGACATCGCCTAATGCATCTCCGAAACGAGGATGAAGTCGGATGCAAATATAATGAATTTCATGTTCAACAGGCAGTGATTGGTGTTCTGTGCGTGGTGGTAGCCATAGCCCATAGCTTGGCGGTGATAAATAATATTTTCCTTCAATATCAAATTCTAAAGTGCCATTGAGACTGAAGTTAAAATCCCCCCAAAGTGAAGAATGAGGGCTGACAATATCATCTTTCTGATAAAGAAATTCATGTACTTCGATACCATTTAAAAAAGATAATTTTTCAGTCTCATCATACTTCATTCAGTGTTCTCATTTAATTTTCACAAGTGACTTTAAGATTGTTCAAACCTTTTGCTAAGGTGAAAAGATGGATACAGACGGAGGTAATAAAGCTGATTACAGCATAAATTAAGATATTTTTATTGAAGTGATCAAGCGTATAAGTCTCAAGTTGTAAATTTGGATCTGCTTTTAGATTTGATGTCGACATAGCGGTATAAATGTCTGAAATACGATATTTCAATTATTTTAGACATCTTTCAGAATAATCCTAATCTAGAAATATTGTGAGATGGCTGATGACTCAGTTAAGTAGATACCAAAAATGGGCATTTGTACTGCCATTGATAGCAGTCTTAATTTGGTCGTTAAATATTGCAGTGACTCGTTATGTTGCGGACTATATTTCACCCGTCAGTATTAGTTTTTATCGCTGGTTTGTTGCCTTTCTCATTTTGACACCATTTATGTTGCCCAAAGTATGGAAACAGCGAGCTTTGATTCGCCCATATATTCCTAAATTAGCAGTTCTGAGCGCTTTTGGAATGGTTTTATATCAAGGGCTTTCTTATACAGCAGCACATTATACCACTGCAACAAATATGGGTATTGTAAATGCCTTTGTTCCAGTTTTTACCATTTTTATCTCTTATATTATTTTAAAAGATAAGCCAAATCGATTTGCGATTTTTGGCAGTTTCCTATCATTTTTCGGCCTACTTTATGTAATGAGCCAAGGGCATTTCTCTCGCTTATTTGATCAAGGAGGTCATTGGGGAGATGCTGTTATGGTCTTGGCTGTAGGTTTTTATGCATTTTATGGCGTCTTTCTAAAAAAATGGCAAGTACAATTGCCATTGATGACCAGTCTCTATATCCAAATCGCTTTTGCGTTGCTATACCATCTTCCATTTCTACTTTGGTTGGGCTTAGATGCAATTAATGTAGATAATGTAGCAAGTGTATTGTATGCAGGTATTTTTCCATTGTTGATCGCACCTTTATTATGGATGATTGCTGTACAAAGCATTGGTCCAAACCGTACTAGTATTTTTATGAATTTGATACCTGTATTTACTGCAATTATTGCAAGTGTATGGCTATCTGAGCATTGGACGATCTACCATACCTTAGGCGGTGTGACGATTTTGGTCGGTATCATTTTAGCGCAAAAGAAAACGGAAAAAGCACCTGTAGAATTGATTTAAAGCGCCACTTAAATATGAAATGATCGTATAAAATTGGTTGAAATAGCGACAAACACATCAAAATTTTTATTTAATGAAGATTATTTCTATATGATTTTCAAATATATTTTAGATATTTACCAAGTTTGTGACCAAAAAAATTTCAATAAAAATAGAAATATAATTTTATTGAAATTTTAAAACTGACAAAAATGGTACGCTTTTCACATTTTTTGTTAGAGAAATAATATATTTGTATAAATCAAATGATTGATCCATAATAGCTTTCAGAGTAGCTAGATTCATTTTTAATGATGAATATACTCAACCAATTTGCAGACCCTCTGGATGTGATTATACACATCCTTTTTATGCTCAGTTATCCCTATATAACTGAGCTTTTTTTTATTCACTATTTACATAATCAAGCGCGAATTACTTCACCTGTTAATGCGTTGAGAATTCGACTAGGTTCTTGGCTAAGTCCTAAATCGCCCTCCAAATAATTCAGGGATGCACCAAAATAACCTTGAGCTTGTTCTAAATTTTGTGCTGGGTTTAGTCCGGCAGGATTGGCACTGGTCGATACAATAAAGCCGCCAAAGGCATTACAAAGTTCGACGCACAAAGGATGCGTGGTTACACGTACAGCAACCAATGGATGTTGACCTTTAATCCAAATAGGAATGTGCTCATCAGCGGGAAGTAACCACGTAGTTGCTCTTTCAGTTGCTACACGATCCGTCCAACTATCAATCACTTGCTTACGTATCTTTGGGGATAAGCTTTGTAACAAATGCTCAACTTGCCCTAAGTGACCTGCTAATAAAATGACTCCTTTTTCAATTGGGCGATGTTTTAGCTCAAGAATGTTTTGAAAAGCTTGTTGATTGAATGGATCGCAGCCTAAGCCCCAAACAGCTTCTGTTGGATAAGCAAGAACTTGTCCTAGCTTCAAAAGCTGTGCTGCTTCCGAAATTGATGAGGTAATCATGGGATTATATTTAGCGACAAAGATAGGGTTATTTTAATGAATTGGACGACAACGTAAATAGCGACCGCCCTGTTGTATACAGAAACCAAGTAATTCTAATTCCATCAATTGAGCTGTAAGTTCTGCGATCGGAATTGGATGACGTTGAGCAAGTTCATCCAAGTCTTGTCCAACCCAGTCGAGACTTTGATAAAGAGCAATCAAATGTGTTGGTAAGCTTGGTGTGATGGTTACATGTTCTTCTGGAATTTGTTGTTGTACTTGCCATTGTGTAGGTAAGGCTAGATCTTCAATAATTTGTTCTGGATGATCAACTAAAGTTGCACCTTCACGAATTAATTGATGACAGCCTTGATGATACTCACTGTAAATATGTCCAGGAATGGCAAATACCATTTTCCCTTGATTGGCTGCTTCATTTGCTGTGATCAGTGAACCACTTTTCAAAGCGGCTTCTACAACCAAAACCCCAAGACTTAGACCACTAACGATACGATTACGGCGTGGAAAATGCTGCTGTAAAGGTAGGGTAGTCGGAAGAAACTCAGTGACAAGAGCGCCTGTTTGAATAATTTCTTGGGCTAGTTTGTTATTTTGCGATGGATAAACTGTGTCTAAACCTGTTCCAGTCACCGCGATTGTCCGATGATGGGCTAAACCGCCACGATGAGCCGCTTCATCAATTCCGTGGGCTAAACCGCTGCTGATGTAAAATCCTTTTTCACTTAAATAATACGCAAAATCATAGGCAACTTGTCGTCCATGAGGACTCGGCTTTCGACTTCCAACCATAGCAATCTGGGGCTGTAATAATGCTTGTAGCTGGCCTTGACCAAATAAAATAGGAGGGTGATCAGAATAAGGTAAAAGTTGAGTAGGGTAGTCGATATCTTCAGGGGTTAAAATAAAATCGGTATGCTTACAAATCAATTGCACCATGTGGTCAAATTGCTGCTTTCCGTGCGGGGTTTGGAATTCTTCTAGACGTTTTAAATGATTTTTGTGTAAACCGAGCTGTTGCCATTCAGAAAGTCGATGTGTTTGGACTGCTTCCGCACAATTACCGAAATAGTTTCGAATTTTTTGAAAACTAGAAAGCGAGTGTTGAACCAAGTACCACACCAACACAGTATGATAATGATGGGGCGATAGCTGATTCAACATTTCTAATTAGAGATTAGTTATCAAGACGAGGCGGCTTGATATTTGAACCAATTTTAATTGGCAACTCACTCTCTAAAACATAGCCGTAGCTGATGCGATCAAAACTTTTGAAAATCATAATACTACCAACATATTGACCTGGTAACTTTATACTTTCTTTGGTCTTTGGATCACGAACAGTTTCGCCATCTTGGTACGTACTAAAAACTTGTCCGATTTCAATACCATCTGCTGTACCACGGTCAACAGTGACGACACCATTTTTCGCAGCTGTACCTATAGACCCCATGACACGGATGACTTTACCGCCATCTTTCACCTGATTTGGTTCAGTTGGGTAGAATAAAGTAGGTAACATGGCATCTTGTTCAAGCATAACACGATCACCACGACGTACTTCACCATTATAACTATCGGTTAATTCAAAGGTTGTAATGTCATTTTCATTGGTAATCGCAACACCAGAAGCGACTTGCGTGAGCTCAACACCTAGATTTTGTTTCTTCCCTGTTTCATCAAGCACGATATATGGTTCACCTTCACGGTATACGCCATAACGTTGACCATTTTCGATACCTTGACCACGTACATAGATGATCTGACCTTTGCCTGCAAGTACACGATTATCCGCTGTACCCAAGACATATGGGGTATTTGCAATCGCACTCGCTGGAAGTACAGAAGTTCGCTCTAACCATTGTTGAATATCAGCTAATGGAATAACAGGGACGCTATTGTTCAAAGCTTCAATACGAACTTTTGGACGTAAAGTAGAAGTATTGCCAGAGTAACGACGAATGATACCGTCACAACCATCACCTTCATCTTTACCAATCAGTGGCTTACCGTTCAAACTACAAAGTAGCAAGCGATCACCAGGATAAATCCAATGTGGATTCTTGACATGTTTATTGCTTGCCCAAATTTCAGGCCAGCGCCAAGGCTTGCTTAAAAATTTGCCTGAAATATCCCAAAGTGTATCGCCTTTTTTCACCACATAGACATGTGGTGCACCCGCTTTTAAGGATGGTGGGTTTGCGTTAGGGCTTGCTGCATGAGTAAGGTTTATGCTCATGCCTAATCCTGCACAAATTGCAGCAGCAATCAGTTGTTTTTTTAACCCCAAGGCATGAAATGATGGTATGCCGTTTAAAACCTTTTTCATTATCATAATTCCTAAAAATTATCTGTGTAGTTGCGTTATAATAACGACTTTACACACAATTTTTTGATCAAGCATTCCCTTCAGTTGGTTTCCTGATCAATGGCATAAATGAGGAACGGTATGGCCTTATTACCTATTTTAAGTTTTCCTGATCCCCGTCTTCGTACCATTGCTAAGCCAGTCGAAGAAGTCACTGATGATATTCGTCAGCTTGCAGCAGATATGTTAGAAACCATGTACGAGGCACCGGGTATAGGTTTAGCGGCAACTCAGGTTGATCATCATATTCAGCTTATTGTCATGGACCTTTCTGAAGAGAAAAATCAACCGATGGTGTTCATCAACCCCAAAGTTACTCCACTGACTCAAGAGACTCAGCCGTACGAAGAAGGCTGTCTCTCTGTGCCTCAAATATACGACAAAGTTGCGCGTCCGTCACGTGTAAAAATCGAGGCAATTAACCTTGATGGTCAAGCATTTGAGTTAGAAGCTGACGAACTTCTCGCAGTTTGTATCCAACATGAAATGGATCACTTAAATGGCAAACTTTTTGTTGATTATTTATCGCCATTAAAACGTCAGCGTGCACGTGAGAAAGTTGAAAAAGTTGTACGTCAACGCGATAAAGAAAAAGTTGCGGTTAAACGTTAACAAATGTTTTTCGGTTATTAAAAGTGCCCTTATTGTTTCGTAGTGGTTTAATGCTTGCATTCACCGCAGTCTGTTTACAGATTGCGGTGTTTTTGCAGCCACTGCTGCCGAAGCAATATCAGATTGCACCTGTCTGTGAAACGATTACCCAAGCGTTATTGTTGCCCAAATTAAAAGCTGAACAGCAGTCTGTATCGCACAATATGCGTCATCATTCACATCAGCTTGAACAACATCAAAGCTTGATGTCGAAACATGATCATCACGATCCAAATCACCAGTGTCAATACTGTACGGTGTATGCCAATTTGGTATTACCGCCTGAATTCGGCGTGAAAGAGGTTTT
The DNA here is from genome assembly GCF_002165385.1 of Acinetobacter sp. WCHA39. Lineage (NCBI taxonomy): Bacteria > Pseudomonadati > Pseudomonadota > Gammaproteobacteria > Moraxellales > Moraxellaceae > Acinetobacter > Acinetobacter sp. WCHA39. The sequence goes on along the minus strand of NZ_NHRP01000019.1, from coordinate 14,599 downwards.
AGTTCGAATCCAAATCCGTTTAGTCGCGTATCAACAGGCATTTAAGCATGTTTATTTTGCACTGCAACGGCTATTCTTATTACCTCAAGGGCGAGCACCGCCACTCTTTGCATAAATTAAAACGTCAATTTCATTGGGGTTTTCAAAACTCTAGCCTAGTTTTACTTATGTTTTAAGAGAGACCGATCATGGCTCAACCTAAATTTTTATTACAGCCCCTTACGGTTGCGATTCTTGCTGCCTCAAATAGCACATTATTATGGGCAAATATGGATGTCCAGTCCGATAAAACCCCTGTTGTATTAGCACCTATTGTCGTTACAGCACAGCAGCCAAATGATGCAAATGGATTGATTATTCACGCTGATCCTAAGCAAGCAATTCAACCTATTCCCGCAACAGACGGTGCAGATTATTTGCAAAACATTATGGGATTTAGTGCCATTAAAAATGGTGGAACCAATGGCGATGTCACCTTTCGTGGCATGTTTGGTTCACGTATTAAAATGTTGGTTGATGGTAGTGAAAATTTAGGTGCGTGCCCGAATCGTATGGATGCACCAACTTCTTATATTCAGCCAGAAAGCTTCGATAAAATTACGGTGATTAAAGGGCCGCAAACTGTTCAGTACGCAACGCCTGGTTCGGCTGCAACTGTCATTTTTCAGCGTCAACCTGAAAATCTTAGCAAAGAACAGCCTTATCGTGGCCAAGCCAGTATTTTGATGGGTTCATATGGTCGTCTAGATCATAATATTGAAGCGGCAATTGGCGATGAAACCAAATATGCTCGTTTAAATGCCAATCGATCTGTTGCAGATGATTATAAAGATGGCAACGATAAAAGCATTCATTCAAATTGGGAGCGCTGGAATGCCGATCTTGCCTTAGGCTGGAAGCCTTCAGAAGATTCTTGGCTAGAGTTTCGTGCGGGTAAAGCAGATGGCGAAGCGGCATATGCTGGTCGTAGCATGGATGGTTCGCAATTTAAACGAGAAAGCCTTGGTCTACACGCTGAACAGAAAAATATTACAGAGGTGATCAAGAAAGTTGAAGCCCAAGTGGACTACAGCTATAACGATCATATCATGGATAATTTTAGCTTACGTACGCCGCCAATGACGACCATGAATATGCACGGAATGAATATGACTGTGCCAAATAAAATGTCGATGCGGGTTGATCGTCGTACTTTAAATACCCGTTTAGCTGTAACGACAGATTGGGATAAATTTAGCGTCATTTCAGGTGTAGATACGCAGCAGAATAAGCATGGTGGTGATATGGTCATGTATGCTATGCCATCAATGAATTCGCCTTATGCTGAAGATTTGAAATTTCAATCTTATGGTGCATTTAGTGAGTGGACTTATGCGATTGATCAAGATCAAAAAGTCGTAGCAGGAGCGCGTGTCGATCAAGTCAAAATAGACAATCTGCAAAATGCGAAAAATCGTAAAGATACTTTACCAAGTGGTTTTGTACGCTTGGAAAAGAGTCTCCCAGAACATGGTTTAAAGACTTATCTAGGTTTGGGATATGTGGAACGTACACCTGACTTTTGGGAGTTGTATAGCACCACGACAGATCATGGTGTAGGTTCCACAGATATGATGGGTAAAACCACATATAAAATGGTGGATAATCTAGACAATCTGAACAATGAACGCACTGCACAATTGGATCTCGGTTTGCAAGCAGAGCATGGTGCATGGAGTGCTTGGGCATCAGTTTATGCTGGATTAATCAAAGATTTCATCCTACTTGAATACAATACACCAGATAAAAGAAAACCACTTGCGCGTAATGTAGATGCCACAATTGCTGGGGCAGAGGTCGGGGTGGGTTATCAATTTAATGATCATTTCCAAGCGGATCTTTCAACCATGTACGCTTGGGGAGAAAATACTTCGGATCATCGCGCATTACCGCAAATTGCACCTTTAGAGGGTCGACTAAATTTACGCTATGTTGATGAAAAATATAGCTTAGGTCTATTGTGGCGTGCTGTTGCAAAACAAAATCGTATCAGTTTGAATGAGGGTAATGTAGTGGGTTATGACATGAATGAAAGTAAAGCATTCGATACCCTAGCTGTAAATGGAACTTATAAGCTAACTAATGCAGTCGATGTTTCAGTCGGGATTGATAACGTTTTAGATAAGGCTTATACAGAGCACTTAAATAAAGCGGGTGCGTCTATGTTTGGTTATGCTGCAACTGAGCAGTTTAATAATATTGGACGTAATTACTGGATGCGGATGAGCATGAAGTTCTAATTAACAAAAAACAAGGTGGCTGAGCCACCTTGTTTTTTCTGAGTTTAAGCCAAACAGTCTTGTTTTGGCATTAAGCTATCGCAATACAATGGATTTAGTGCGCACTGTAAATCATCAATTTGTTCTTGAGTTACATAGTTTTTTGCGATGAGATATTCGGCGACTCGATCATCACGTAAACTTAAGAAAGCAGCGTCATAAACACCTAAATCTACAAATAAAGCCGCTGTTTCCAAGCTATTGAAATGATCTAAAAATACATCGTTTTCATGCATCAAAAAAATGTGTGTCAGTTCTGCATTGGCATCTACGTTTAAACGTTGTGCTAATTGCTCTGGGCGAGTTTTAATAAATAATAAATCTGATAGTTCATCGAACTGACTTTTATCCAGTTGATTTTCGCCATCTTTGACATGAGCTAACCATGCTTTAAAGACCAACACGGCACCACCACGAAGTAGCATACTCCACATTTGATGACGAGTTTCATGATCCAAATGAGCGGATTCTGTTTCTAATACATCCAAGAATTTTTGTTCTTGTAACGCTAGTTTTTCAAATAGTCCTAGACCTTGTGGTTGATAAGCTGCTGGTGCAAATACATCAAAATTCAGCTCATGGAATACATTGAGGGCAAGGGGGACGGCTGCTTGATAAAGTGTATTCAATGCTTTTAGATGAGTATCATCTAAGTTGCTCTGTACAAAAATATCCTGCCAGTTGAGCTCTGGTAATAATGCATTTGCACTGTATTGGCGATAAAACTGTAACTCGTTATGTTCTGAAGTGGCTTGATTGCTATTCATGATCATGTCCTTTATGGCGATTGTGTTAGAAACCTAAAACAGTAAAGACATCGGTTCCTATCATTTTGATCAATTTATGCGTGATTCAGAAAACAAGTAGAATACGACTAAAGTTGTATATGTGTTTTTTGTGGTAATATTTATTAACAAAAACAATATCTTAATTAATTGTAAGTAAGTGTACAAACGTTCACTAGTGTAAGTGAACGTTTTTGCCATAGCCAATAAATTTTTGAGCATTTTGGTCAATTTATTGTCATTTTAATGCGCTTTTTTTGATGGTTTTTGCCTATGTTTCAAAATATTTTGCCATTTAGCTCATTGGCATAATTTTTAAAGCAGAAAGCCACGCACGTAAACCCGCAGGTTTGAGCGGTTTTTTCAATAGAACAATATTTTGCTGTTTCAAATATTGAGGCAACTCAGGATCAGAATCTGCTGTAATTAATGCGACTGGAATGTGTGCAGGGCGATATTGTTCAATAAAATCTAATCCCCGTTGATCATGATTTAAATGCTGATCGATTAACCACACTTGAATATCTTCTTGTTCAATTAGTTTTAGTGCTTCCGACGGTTCAGTCGCGGTAAAAATTTGATAGCCCCATTTGCTTAATAAAGTCCGCATACCTTGTAAAATAGTTTCATCATTGTCTAAACAAAGCACTTTATATGCAGTATGTTGCAGTGCGGTCACATGCGTTGTAGTCGCTTGAATTTTTGGTGCTTCGGCGAGCGGGACTTCGATCATAAAGCAAGAACCTTTACCTAATTCTGAGTAGACATGCACGGGGAAATCGAGCAGGCTGGTCATACGTTGAACAATCGCGAGACCAAGCCCAAGTCCTTGTTCACCCCAAGGGGAGGTATGCCCACAACGCTCAAATTCTTGGAATAATTTCACCCGTTGTTGTTCATTGATGCCAGGTCCTGTATCCCAAACACCGATTCGAATATGGTTTGGTCTTTGTGCAGAACGTAATACACCAACAACGACACGACCTTGTGCTGTATAACGCAATGCATTACTAACGAAATTTTGAATAATTCGTCGCATCCATTGTGGATCGGTATCAACCCAGAATTGAGTATCGTGTACAGACAGTTGAATATTACGCTGCGCTGCAATTGATTTGAATTGAAGTTCAAGATCACTCAATAAGTCGTGTAATGAATACGCTTGGCGTTTTGGTTGGATGGTTCCACCTTCTAAACGGGCAATATCGAGTAGGGCAGAGAGCATGCTTTCAGCACCATACAGTGCGCGATCAAGTTGTTGTAAGGTTTGTTGATCTTCAGTTGAGCTGACACTCTGTTCCAATGCCGTACTGAACAAACGTGCTGCATGCATCGGTTGCAGCAAATCGTGACTGGCCGCTGCTAAAAATCGACTTTTAGATTGATTGGCTTTATCGGCTTGTTCACGGGCAAGTTGCTGTTCAGCTAGTGCATTTGCAAGCTGTTGAGTTCGATCACTCACTCTTTCTTCAAGAATCGCTTCATTTTCGCGGAACGCAGTAATATCGGCGAAGGTGGTGACGAATCCTCCACCCTCAATAGGATTACCGCGCATTTGAATGACCAAGCCATCTTTACGAATCCGTTCAAATTCATGGGCGCTGCCAACTTTCATCCAGTGAATTCGTTTACGCACATGTTCTTCAACTGAACCGGGTCCACATTCACCCCGTTCTGCGTTATAACGGATTAAATCCGCGATTGGACAACCGACATAAACAAGGTCTTTAGGATAATCAAATAAGGTAAGATATTGATTGTTCCATGCAACCAAGCACATATTTTTATCAACAACACTGACCCCTTGAGTCATATGGTCGATCATTGTCATCAAAAGATTTTGGTTAAAGCGTTGCCATTGTGAAGCTTGATCGAGAATATTCGCGACTTGCCCTAATGCTAATCCATTGTTGATCATGGCGGTGGTGAGTAAAGTACGTGCTGATGCAGCACCAATAATGCCTGCCAAGTATTGTTCAGTGAAGCGCCACCACATGCCATTTGCTACATGATTTTCATTGAGTACGACATGATTTTGTTCACAAAATTGCTGGAATGCTTGAGTCGTAGGGCGATCACCTGTAATACGTTTAGCCAGAGCCAATAAATCGCCAACTTTGAGCCGTGCTGCATTTTGCGGTAAATCGGTTAAATCAAGGTTTGTCTGGGTAGAGGGTAACGGTTTGCTTTCATAGTAGAAAAAGCTTTCAGCCTGAATCTGTTCCGCAACACTTGGGCGGTACAAACGAGAACCCCAAATATAGCAAATAATATTCAGTCCCAAAGACCACATGACACCATGGGTCAATGGTGCAAAAGATTCAAAACCAAGCAAAGCTTCTGGACGTAAGCTATTAATATCGAAAGGTCCAAACAATAATAAATGTTGTGCGAACGCTTGATATTGTTCTGGGAGACTACGTAACAAAGTAGGAAAGAGCAGTGTGTAGCTCCACATGATGAAGCCTACGATCAGACCGACATAGACACCTTGACGGCTTGCACCACGCCAATATAAACCACCAATGAGTGCTGGCGAAAATTGCGCAACTGCGCTAAAAGCCAATAGGCCAAATACTGATAATTGATTAATGTCATTAAAAAAGTGGAAGAATAAAAAACCCAGTAACATCACACTGATAATACTAATTCTTCGAGTCAGTTTGAGTACTTTTGGTAATTGTTGATCATGTCGAGAGATAATCTTAAAGTGCCATAAAGCAGGCATAATTAAATCATTACTGAGCATGATAGAAAGTGCGACTGAGGCAACCAGTAACATACCTGTTGAAGCAGAGAAACCACCTAAAAAAGCGAGTAATGCCAACCAATCTTGCTGATAACTTAGAGGGAGCGCCAATACCGCAATATCAGGTGTACCTAATGTATCAGGGAGGGAGTGTAAGGCCCAACTGGCGATAGGAATAATCGCCATAATGGTTAAAATTAAATAAGCTGCAAACCAGCGTCTAGCCCCACGAATATGTTTTTCATCACGTAATTCGACTACGGCAACATGAAACTGTCGTGGTAAACAAATCATAGCTAGCGCAGCGAGTAAGGTTTGTACCCAGAAGGTTTCAGGAACCCCTAATTGTTGCAAATCTTGAAAATGTTGAGTGACATCATTGCTGACTTGTTTGATATTTTCTGGGGATTGGAATAAGAAAAAAACTGCAACGCTAAGTAATGCAAACAGTTTTACAAAAGATTCAAAAGCGACTGCAAGCATTAAGCCGCCGTGCTGTTCAGTATGTGCAATATGCCGCGTGCCAAAAATCATAGCCAAAATCGCAAGTACTGCTGTAAGTAATAACACACTATTTGTGCTGGTATGAACATGTGCATTCTGTTCGAGTACAACGGAGGCACTCAATGCAATCGCTCTTAATTGCAAAGCGAGATAGGGGATAATTGCAATCACTGCAAGAATAGTGACTAAGGCTGCGAGACTACCGCTTTTGCCATATCGGGCAGCAACGAAATCGGCAATTGAAGAAATGGCATGATGCTGACGAATCCGTCCTAACCGTTTCCAAATGTCGTAACCAAACCAAATAAAAAGTAATGGTCCTAAATAAATTGGTAAGAAAATAATACCTTCACGGACAGCTGCACCTGTTGCGCCGTAGAATGTCCAAGATGAGCAATATACGCCTAAGGTTAAGCTGAACATCAACATGCGACCACGTGTACTTAAGCGACTGGCATGTTTTTCTCCAAAAAAAGCACAGCCGAATAACAGCGCGATATATAGGGCAAGTGCCCCAATAATAAGCCAATTGTTCATATTGCTCACGTGATCAAACTCCATTTTCTATCATACCCGAAGCATCAAAAGGGTTATGAGCAGAGATTTGTATTTAGAGACCAAAGTCTAAGTTACGAGTCAAGCATAATCTTGTTAATTTAAATAATGAAAAATCCCTAGTAAAAAAGGGGTCCACGGCTGGACACAAAAATAAGGAGTTAATGATGGATGACTCACAGGTAGAACGCATTCTACACAATCCAAAGTTTCAAGAAATGGTCAGCAAAAAACGTACATTAAGTTGGACATTAACAGCAATCATGTTGTTTATCTATGTCGGATTTATGCTTTTAGTTGGCTATAACAAAGAGTTCCTAGCAAGTTCTTTTAGTGGTGGTGTAACAACATGGGGCATGCCCCTCGGTTTAGGCATTATCGTACTGTCATTTTTATTGTGTGGTGTCTATTCATACATCGCCAATAATAAACTGGATCAGTTGAATGAAGAGGCTCTCAAGGAAGTTGAGGCAATCACACATGAAAAAGGGATGCACTGAGATGAAAGGGACGTCATTCAAAGCGAAACTGTTCGCGCTTGCAAGCCTATGTTGTTCTCAAGTTGCATTTGCTGGCCCTGATTTAGGTGCAGCAGAGCAACAGGCAACGAACTGGCATGCAATCATCATGTTCACCATTTTTGTTGGTTTCACTTTGTTTATTACTAAGTGGGCAGCAAAACAAACCACGAATACAGCTGATTTCTATACCGCAGGTGGTGGAATTAGTGGCTTCCAAAATGGTTTAGCGATTGCAGGTGACTATATGTCAGCCGCATCGTTCCTCGGTATTTCAGCACTTGTGTTCAGTTCAGGCTTTGATGGTTTGCTCTATTCACTTGGTTTCATGGTCGGTTGGCCAATCGTACTTTTCCTTGTTGCTGAACGTTTACGTAACTTAGGTAAATATAATCTTTCTGATGTAGTTTCTTTCCGTTTGGAAGAAAAACCAGTTCGTACCTTAGCTGCATTAAGTTCTTTAGTTGTGGTTGCATTTTATCTGATTGCTCAAATGGTAGGAGCAGGTCAGTTAATCAAATTACTTTTTGGTTTGAACTATAATATTGCGGTTGTAATCGTCGGTTTGTTGATGATGGCATACGTAATTTTTGGTGGTATGTTAGCAACTACTTGGGTACAAATCATTAAAGCCGTAATGTTACTCAGTGGCGCAACATTCATGGCATTCATGGTGATGAAAGCTGTTGGCTTTAGTTTCTCAAACATGTTCAATCAAGCGATTGGTGTGTATAGCCAATCTCATAGCATTAGCTGGGATGAAGCTGCAAAAATCATGGGGCCTGGTAAATTGGCTGCAAACCCGATTGATGCGTTATCACTTGGTCTTGCATTAATGTTTGGTACAGCAGGCTTACCACATATCTTAATGCGCTTCTTCACTGTTAAAGATGCGAAAGAAGCTCGTAAATCAGTTGTAGTTGCAACAGGTTTCATTGGTTACTTCTATCTGCTCACCTTCATTATCGGTTTCGGTGCGATCTTATTCGTTTCTAACAACCCTCAGTTCCTTGATGTCGCTAAAGCAGCGGTAACAGGTAAATTAGAGTTGGTTGGTGGTAACAACATGGCTGCGGTTCACTTAAGTGATGCAGTTGGTGGCGACTTGTTCATGGGCTTCATCTCAGCAGTTGCATTTGCAACAATCCTTGCTGTAGTTGCTGGCTTAACACTTTCAGGTGCTTCTGCGATTTCACATGACTTATATGCAAACGTATTCAAAAAAGGTCAAACTACGCCTCAATCTGAATTACGTATGTCAAAAATTGCGACTTTAGGTCTAGCAATCTTTGCCATGATTCTAGGGATTTTGTTCGAAAAACAAAACGTTGCATTCATGGTTGGTTTGGCATTCTCAGTTGCATGTTGTGCAAACTTCCCAGTACTCGTATTGTCTATGTTCTGGAAAGGTTTAACGACTCGTGGTGCAGTCATTGGCGGTATTGTTGGTCTAGTGACTGCAGTAACCCTGATCATTCTTTCTAAAGCAGTTTGGGTTGACACGTTGAAAATTTCAGACACCGCAGTGAATCCATTCAATGGTCCTGCAATTTTTGCGATGCCATTATCTTTCCTTTGCTGCTGGTTCTTCTCAGTAACTGACAAATCAGCTCGTGCAGAGAAAGAGCGTAAAGCGTTCGATGCTCAGTTTGTTCGTTCACAAACAGGTATTGGTATCTCTGGTGCATCTGATCACTAAGTAGATCGAATCCTAAGAATTAAAGCCCTCAACATTTGAGGGCTTTTTCTATTATTGATGCATACTGGCCAGTTGTTGCGCTTGATTACGATAGAGTGACAAACCGATTCGTTGCAAATGCCGTCCTTTTTCTTCAAGCAGTTGATTTAATTTTGGAATATGTTTGGCGCCTGTATACAACGCTAAATTCCGACCAATCAGATAATAGGCAAACCATGAGGCTGACTGTGGTGCTAAACCCAATTTCTGCATTTTTTTACGTCCAATAAAGAACTGGGTAATTTCGAGGTGTTGCTTATAGGCGAGTTTTTGCTGAAAAGAGCGTAGGTAACGATATTTCCGTTCAAAGGGTTCTTTGGAAAGACTAGAGCCAAGACAAACACTGCTCTCATCAGATTGAGGATGTGCAAACTGCATCCAGTACATGAGTTTCCAGCCATCAGCTTCATTATCCACTAACCATTTTTCTTCAATGCCCATCAACCAGCCTGCGTATTTCCAGAAATGTAAAAAGCTGTCAATTTCTTGCTTGTTTGGAAAAATACCCAAAGCCCGAATACCCAGCAATACCACACCGCTAAAGGCAATATTTGTCATGGCCTGATCATATTGATTGATAGGCAAACCCCAGGTTTCAGCATCCCATTTCTCAGATTTTTGTAATTGATAGCGTACCAGTGAATGAATGAAGCGCACAAAAATAGTAGAGGTGAAGCCTTTGCTAAAACGTTCAAAACCATCTTGTTCAGTGATATCGACCCACCATTTAGTTGTTTCGGCTAAGCGTGTTCCCGCCTGTTTTTTTAGTGCACCTGTCAGGACTAGGGGTTGATTAAAACCAGGGTACAAATAACCTGTCATTAGCGATAGATCTCGTAGGATCAGTCCGTTATTGATGCCTAGGCGATAGGTAAATTTAAGTGCTTCATCGACTTTGGCTTGGTCGTACCAAACGGGTTTTTGCTCAATGAGCTGAAAAAAATTGCTGAGTTCAGGAATCTCATGCGGCAGCTTGTCCAAACCCTCATATAGGGCCGTTTCAAAATACTTGCGGTGCTGTTTTGGGTTTTGCAGCACCCAGCGCAACACCTGATCCATCGGCTCATCACCACTTTGCAACGCTGTGTTCAAGGAGAGATATTCTTGATAATTCGGTTGAATTTGTTGATGCGTCATATAACCAAGAATTTTGGTTTTAATATTTGATTGAATCATGTCTTCAAACGCTGCTAAGCGTTTAGGTTTAACGATGCTTTGCATTGCATAAAGCCCCTGATTGTTATTTAATCAAAGCTTAATATGAATAAATATTCGTATTCAATTCGCATTTTCCTTGAGGCTGAGCATGAGAAAAAGACCACAGCAGCAACGTGCAAAAATGATTGTCGAAAGTATTCTGGAGGGAACGCAAAAATGCATTTCTGAATATGGTGTATTGCATGTCACTACACCGAAAATCTCTGAAAAATCAGGGGTAAGTGTTGGTTCGATTTACCAGTATTTTGAAAACAAGGAACAGATTGTGGCGGAACTGCTGCTACGTAAAAGTGAGGATCTGGGGCAGGCATTGAAACAGTTGGTGATGCTGCAACAGCAAACCAGTATTCAGGACGTCATCACATTAAGCATTGCCTTTGGCTTTGAATCGTTGAAGTCTGATCAGGGCTTTTTTATTGAAATCCTCAAGAACTGGCATGCCTACAGTGATTCAGACGCGGCACAGGTGCTGGAAAGGCATTTTCTGGAAATTGGGATGTACCTGTTTGGGCGTTACTATCCACACTGGGACTTTGAAACACTCAAGCATAAGTCATTTGTGATCATTAACAGCACCCTGTTTACCATGATGCGTTATGCCAGTAAAAATACCTTTTTAATTGAAGAACAACGTTTGCAACAAGAACTCTCTAAAATGATTGTTGCCTTTTTAGATACGGTGTGATGCCATTAACTTAATGAAAATCATAACAATCACATGGAAAACAACATGCAAAGCTTAAAACAATTTTGGGGCAGTTTTCGTTTATTACCTTCTGCGTGGTTGTTGTTGGTGCAATTGGCATTATTAGTTATGGCGATGTTGACTTATGGAGATAGTGAATATCGTGCCTTAACTTGGTCACTAGGTGTTTTAGCTCTCTTAATTATTGCCAAGGTCATTCGCCAAACACCAGTATTCACATTTTGGGGCCTAGTCTTTGTCAGTGGTGCTTTTCTGTTTTCAATTTTAATTTTTATTGGCTATGACAATTCAAAAATTCAAATCATCGCTTATAGTTTTGAAGCATTAGCGTATTTTTATGCTGCTTATGGATTATTACGTTATATGTTTGCAGATCGTTATCTCACCAAAGATGAATTATTTGCTGCAGGTGCAGTTTTTACCCTCATCGCTTGGGCATTCGCCTTTTTATATAGTATTTGCCAGTTGCTTTTACCCCATAGTTTTCAAAACCCAAATCAGCCACAAGATTTACAAGTTTGGCTCGATTTATTATTTCTGAGTTTTAGTCTGCAATCAGCAACGGGTTTATCTGATTTGATGCCAATTAGCCCAGCCGCTAGAGTATTAACCATGCTACAAATGTTTGGTGGGGTGATGTATCTCGCTGTCGTGGTTTCTCGATTAATTGCATTACAATACATTGCCCATTTACCTAAGCAATCGAGCGATAAAGAATAAATACAGTTACAGCATTACAACTGCTTTATTTTTCACATTTTTTATAATCAGTATCGAGTTTTACACCGCTGAACTCGCTTTTATTCACTATGTGAATGTCTTATTTGACCCTTAGGGTCTGTCATTATCATTAAAAAAATATGGGGGAATTATGCCTTCCAAGCCATCTTCGCAGTTTGCGAATGTGAATCCAAACGTGTTTTTAAGCACGGTGATTATCATTGCGATTTTTATCGCAATCGTCATTATCGCACCCAGTTCCTTTGAATTTCTGACACAACAACTGAAGCAATGGATTACAGATTCCTTTAGCTGGTTCTATGTCCTGTCTGTTGCGGTGTTTTTGATTTTACTGATTTATATTGCCTGTTCGGCCAGCGGCAAAATTAAATTAGGACCAGATCATAGCCAACCTGAATATAGCAATGGTTCGTGGTTTGCTATGCTGTTTACCGCAGGTATGGGCATCGGTTTGATGTTCTTCGGTGTTGCAGAACCTGTGATGCACTATGTCAGCCCACCGAGTGGTGATCCTGAAAGTATCGCATCTGCACAACAAGCCTTAAGGATTACCTTTTTCCACTGGGGTTTACATGCATGGGCAATTTACGCCGTGGTCGGATTGGCTTTGGCCTATTTTGCTTATCGTCATAATCTGCCGTTAAAAACCCGTTCAGCCTTATACCCTATTATTGGTAAGAAGATTTATGGTCCTTGGGGCGATAGTATTGATACCTTTGCCACCATCGGTACTGTTTTCGGGGTAGCAACCTCTTTAGGCTTTGGTGTTACTCAGATTAATTCTGGCTTACATTATTTATTTGGAGTGGAGCAAAGTAGCCAAATTCAAGTGGGTTTGATTGTCTTTGTCAGTATTCTCGCTTCAATGTCAGTATTTCTCGGTTTGGATAAAGGCGTAAAACGTCTTTCTGAGTTGAATCTGGTCTTGGCTTTGGTACTTTTAGCCTTTGTATTTATTGCTGGCCCAAGTATCTATCTACTACAAACGACCATTCAAAACATGGGTTCGTATATGTCGAACCTATTTGGTATGACCTTTAACCTCTATGCTTATCAACCGAATGGCTGGATTGGCGGTTGGACCATTATGTATTGGGCATGGTGGATTTCATGGTCGCCATTTGTGGGGATGTTTATTGCCCGTGTATCACGCGGCCGAACCATCCGTGAGTTTATTGTGGGTGTATTACTGATCCCGACAGGTTTTACCATCATCTGGATGGGGTTCTTGGGTAATGCTGCGCTGTTTAACATTATGCAAGAACATAATGTCAGTCTCATTCACGCCGTACAAAGCGATTCATCTGTAGCTTTATTTGAATTTTTGAATCATTTGCCATTTTCAGGAGTGATGAGTTTATTGGCGACGGTATTGGTGATGCTCTTTTTCGTCACCTCTGCGGATTCGGGTGCGCTGGTTACCGATTATCTCACCGCTAAAACCGAGAATTCTCCAACATGGCAAAGATTGTTTTGGACGGTGTTGATGGCAGCATTGGCCATTATCCTGCTGTTGGTTGGTGGTCTGTCTGCATTGCAATCCTCTATTATTATGAGTGCATTGCCTTTTACTTTTATTATGCTGCTGATGAGTTGGGGCTTACTCAAAGCCTTGAAGTTAGATGTCACTAAAATGAAGGCCATTCAAGAGGCGCGTATTACTCCACGTGCCATCAATAATCCACGCAGTTGGCAGCAGCGTTTAGGTTTAATTATGCATTATCCGCATAGTGAAACTGAAGTTCAGCACTATATCGACACGCAAGTTCGTAAGGCTTTTGAAAGTATTCAGCGTGAATTCAAACGCCGTCACTTGGAAGTGGAGATACGTGAAATTGAAAATGGTCTGCAACTGCATGTCGATCATCACCATGAAATTAACTTTACCTATAAAGTGGTTTCGCATGCCACTGTTCCACCTAGCTTTATGTTAGGGCGGGCAGATGAGGATGAATCGAATTATTTCCAAGCAGAAGTGTTCTTAAGAGAAGGTGGTCAAAATTATGATGTGATGGATTGGACGCAAGAAGATTTAATCCAAGACATTATTGATCAATATGAACGTCATCTATACTTCTTGAATATTGTGAGAGGGAGTACTCCTTAAGAGAAAGTACGTATTGCAATACTGAGAACAACGGTTTTGAGCCATCAAAGCCGTTGTTTTTATTTTGGGTGGTGAAGTTTCAAACATCAATCGAATAAGAGACAAATTTTTGCATGGAGTAAGATGCTTAAAATAAAAGCTAAACATAAAGATAAAGTTGTTTTTTTGCTGATAATTAAAGCGTATTTATTGAAAAGTTACTAAATTACAGTTATTTATGTTGATTAAACTCACTTTTAAGATAATTAATAATTTTTAAATTATATAAATCAGTAAATTAGGTAAGTTAAAGTTTAAAAAAAAAACAACCGAATTTTAAATTTTCTAAAAGTGCTTGCGTGTGTTTTGAAATGGTGTAGAATGCACATCCATCGGCGGTGATGCAGATAAAAACTTGTTGATAAACAAGGGTTTGGCTAGATTGGTTGGATTCTTGGGTTGATTGGTAGGTTTTAAAAATATCGAAATTACCTGTTGACTTTAGTTTAGATTAGAGTAACATAGCCGACCTAGCTTGATGATGACGAATCATCGAGAAGATCATTAAGAGAATAGAAGAACAACTTGTGTGGATTTTTACTGGTTGATCGATCGAAAATATTTCATTGATTGAATGGTAAGAATTTCTCGAAGTTTATTTGAGCGAATTTTTAGTCAGAA
>NZ_NHRP01000018.1:0-76257 GCF_002165385.1 Acinetobacter sp. WCHA39 | reverse complement strand
GACAATAGCAAGAGTGAACCACCTGATCCCTTCCCGAACTCAGAAGTGAAACCTCTTAGCGCTGATGGTAGTGTGGCACTTGCCATGTGAGAGTAAGTCATCGCCAGCTTTTAAATCTAAACACCCCTAACCTAATGGTTAGGGGTGTTTTTTATGTTACATTTGTTTTAATTATATGATTGTCATTGATTAAGAAGATGTTATGGATGAAATCTCATTAGAAAAAATTAAATCAAATTTTAAACAAGTAAAAAATATACTATCTAATTCTACCCGTGTACACATTGATCGAGTTGAATATAGGACTTTCGATGAAGGGATGTGTGATGCCATCTATTTTATTTGTAAAAAATCACAAGGTTTGAATTCATTAGAAGCATTTATAATACTGGTTATTCATCAACTTCATTTTTATGAAGAATGGGATATTCTTGAAACAACTACAACAGATTTAAAAAATATTTTTGATATTTGGCTATTACCTATATTAGAGAAAGCTAATTTTAAAAAACTAACTGAATTAGAAGTACAAGAACAAACACAATGGATAGTGTATTCTATCCAAAAATTGATAAAGAAAAATCAGAATGCGAAAAATCTAAAATACTCTGATCGTTGGGGAATTTATCATAACGGTGTGGAGGTTACTCCAGTTGAAAGTTTTACTTTACCTATTTCTTCAGATATAAAATTAGCATTAGGATTAACAGCAGATTGGAATGAGATAGAGATATTTTATGAAACGTCCGATGACTATGTGTTTTTCTCATGGTTTACGGGTGCATAATCGGCGAAGAAAACTATGAATATGGGAAAAACTTTTCATAAATCTTAATGTTTTCTACTTTCCTCTTAGATTCACAAGCCTATAATGCTTAAGAATCATTCCAAATCTAATAAGGAAATAACATGTCGACCGATCAGCAATTTCCAACGCCTGCCAACCTAGGTATCGCTGTTTATGCAAACAATGCCGAAGCCATTGGTAATACACCTTTAGTTCGTATCAATCGCTTGATTAAATCAGATGCTACAGTATTGGCAAAAGTGGAAAGCCGTAATCCCGCATTTTCAGTAAAATGCCGTATAGGCGCAGCGTTGATTGCGGATGCGGAAAAACGTGGTGTACTTAAAACGGGTATGCATATTGTTGAACCGACTAGCGGTAATACAGGTATTGCTTTAGCGTTTGTTGCAGCGGCAAAAGGTTATCCTATTACTTTAACTATGCCAGCAAGTATGAGCTTAGAGCGTAGAAAAGTATTAAAAGCTTTAGGAGCGAATCTGGTTTTGACCGAGCCTGCTAAGGGCATGAAAGGTGCGGTGGATGAAGCTGTTCGTTTAGCCACTGAAAATCCTGAGCTTTATTTCCTACCACAACAATTTGAAAATCCAGCCAACCCTCAAATTCATGTTGATACGACTGGTCCTGAAATCTGGCAGGCAACCAATGGACAAGTGGATATCTTAGTTGCGGGTGTTGGTACTGGTGGAACAATTACAGGAATTTCACGTTATTTTGAGCAAGTTCAAAATCAGCCAATTTATTCTGTTGCAGTCGAACCTGCTGAATCTCCAATTATTACCCAAACTAAAAATGGTGAAAGCATTATACCAGCACCGCATAAAATTCAAGGGATTGGTGCGAATTTTATTCCTAAAAACTTAGACCTAAACTTGGTCGATGAAGTGTTGCCAGTGAATAGTGCGGATGCGATTGAGTGGGCAAGAAAATGTGCAATGCAAGAAGGAATTTTAGTGGGTATTTCAAGCGGTGCAGCATTGGCGGCGGCGGCACAAATTGCTGAACGCCCTGAAAATGTATGCAAAACGATTGTTGTAATTTTACCTGATAGTGGTGAGCGTTATTTGTCTTCGGTGTTATTTGAAGGTTTGTTTGACGAAGCATAATTTCATTATTCAGCGAATAAAAACCATGCCTAAGAGCATGGTTTCTTATTTACTCTTTATTTTATAGGGCTTTTTTTAAGATTTTTTCATGACGTTTTACTGAACGAGCATACTTTTTACCTTTATGGCGTGTCCAAAAACTCCGTTCATAACCTGATGGCCCAACATTATAATACGCTACGGCTTTTGACCAACTGCCTGCAGATTTATAATAGGTCGATAGGATATATGCACCGCAATTAATATTAGTATTTTCATCATAAAGATTGCCAGGACAAGACTGGCGCCAATGAGTCGAAACTATTTGAGTTAAACCGATCGCACCTGTAGGGGAGCGTGCTGAACTATTATAATTTGATTCTTGGCGAATGAGCGCAGCGAGTAAAGTGGGTGATACATCATAACGCTCTGCATTTTGCACGATCATTGGGGATAAGCGATTTGCTGTATTTGGAGAAACAGAATAGGCATTTTGTAGTCCAGATGACAACTGAGTAGAGCGATTGGCGAATGATCCACTTAAACTACTGCAAGCTGTCATATTGATTGCAATCACAATCAAACTTATTTGAATAATCAGCCTTTTTAATTTTTTTATAGATCGTTGTTGATCATGGTGAATGGAGATGAATTGCAAAATAATAAACCGTTAGCGTTAAGTTAAATGGATGGTATTAACCACGAATAAATGAGTCAATAACAGTTACTTTATGATGATGTGAATATCTCTTTATCAATAGAAAAAGCCCCGACATCCTGTCGAGGCTTTTTCATATTTGGTTTCTTGCCGTTAACTCCTGTCAACGATCACATCCTGTGTTTCTTGTTGTTCTGAATGAGACATCCTATCTCTTTACGACTAATATCATAGATAATTAAACTTTAGTCGTATATTCGCTAATTACCCCAACTAGTGTACGTTTTTGCGTACAAAATATAGGGTCATTTTGCAGAAAACTATATGCAATGCCCAACTTTTCAGGTTTTTTTAAAGGCAGCCATTACAGGAAGTATAAAAGGGACTAAAATCAAACCAGACCTGTAGAAAAAGCTGATTTATGTCTGACATTGTCAAAACCCATATCGAATATGGTTCAAAATCGTTTACTGCGATTTTATGGTCTTTATTTTTTGCTGGTTTTGCATCCTTTTCATCGTTGTACAGTGTACAACCCATGATGCCAATTTTTGCAAAATTCTTTCAGGTTACACCGACGCATAGTAGTTTTCCTTTATCCTTTTCTACCGTCGCCTTAGCAATTGGTCTGTTATTCACAGGTTTTATTTCTGATCGTTTCGGGCGCAAGCCGATTATGGTGTTTGCCTTGTTTCTTGTTTCGGTTTTGTTGCTGGTCAGTGCGTCTTTTCCAATCTGGGAAATTTTCTTAACAACTCGTATTTTTATAGGCTTGGCGGTGAGTGGTGTTGCCGCAGTTGCCATGACTTATATTGGAGAGGAGATTGCACAGAAAGATATTGGTTTTGCGATGGGGCTGTATATCTCAGGTACAGCGATTGGAGGGATGGGAGGGCGCTTGATTGCAGGGGTTTTAGTTGATTTTATCTCATGGCAATCAGCAACTTATATTATTGGTTTTATCAATCTTGTCATTGCTTGTTTATTTTATTTATTGTTGCCAAAATCACAGCATTTCAAGCCATTTCCATTCCGATTTTCACGTTTTAAAGCCGCGTTTGAGCAAAATTTAAAAGACTCGAAACTACGAATTTTATTTGCCCAAGGCTTTATTTTAATGGGTTGTCTCGTCACAGTTTTTAACTATATCAGTTACCACTTATTAGAAGCGCCATTTCATTTATCACAAACATGGATTGGTTTGATTTCGATTGCTTATCTTGCTGGAATTTATAGTTCACCGAAAGCTGCGCGATGGGGGTATCAATATGGTCGAGCAAAAGTGCTGCCTTTTTTATTATTTAGCATGATGGTTGGTCTGTTCATTACGCTTATTCCTTCGCTTTGGGCAATTTTACTGGGATTGACGATTTTCACTTTTTCATTTTTTGCGGCACATTCGACAGCCAGTAGTTGGGTCTCCGTTCAGGCGGTACAATATCGGGCAGTTGCTTCTTCGCTGTATTTATTTTGCTATTACATCGGCTCAAGTTTGCTTGGGAGTAGTGGTGGTTTGGTCTGGGAGAATTTTGGATGGATTGGAATTAATTTGAGTGTCGGAGTGGTCTTAGTGATTGGTTTTGCGCTCGCGATACACTTAATGAAAAACGAAACTAAAACGACAAATAAAGTCGCATAAACTTGATAAAAGTCCTGAAAATTTAGTAATTTAAACAAGCACCTATTTGGGTGTAGAGATAATATTAAAATTGGGGAAAATAAGATGGAATTACATAGTCGCGTTTATTATAAACATCCTGATTCAACAATCATGGGACAATTAGAGGTCTTATTTACCACACATCATGGAGATGAAGAAAAGTTCATTCAGACAGCTTTACTCATTAATCCGCAAGCGGATGAGATTACTCAAGAGCTAGTTGATTTGATTGATTCGATTGAACATGATCTTGCGCCAGAGACATTACACTATATTGATGGGTTTGCTGTCCTAGATTTTACCCATGGCTCAAATGGCGATGAAAACATTGAAAATATTTTATTATTTTTAAAAGGATTATTACCTGATATTCATGCACAAGCTTGGGGCTGTGGTGATGATGATCCATGGGAGTTTTGGTTCAAATTTGATGGCGATGAGCTTATTCGTGAAGATGATGAACCATTGAATGATCCTGATGAAGATGAAGAAATTAAAGCTTCTATTTATAGGTGGTGGCATCAAGATTTACCTTCTGAAATTAAAGAAGGCTTCTTGAACGAAGAAGTATAATTATCAAAATTTTATGATGCTATTTCCTCAATAAGTTACAAATACTTTTTGGGGAAATGCTTCTGTTTGTTTTTTGATCTATAAAAATGAATTGAATTCATGCTAAAATGATCGGCTTTCATCTTTAGATGTCTCTCCTCCATCTGCTAGCCGAGATTCGCAAGCCATGTCTACTGCCTATACTATGCAGACCGCGCCAAAAGCGTTGTTTGATTACGACAAATATTGGGCGTCGTGTTTTGAACCCGCACCATTTTTGCCGATGTCACGAGAAGAAATGGATCAACTCGGCTGGGATGCGTGTGACTTTATTTTGGTTTGTGGTGATGCCTATATTGACCATCCATCTTTTGTATCAGGTGTGATTGGGCGTGTACTTGAAGCACAAGGCTTCCGTGTCGGAATCATTGCACAACCAGATTGGACCAACGCAGAGAGCTTCCGTGTTCTAGGCAAGCCAACCATTGCATGGGGTGTGACCGCAGGGAATATGGATTCAATGATCAACCGTTATACGGCAGATCGTAAAATTCGTTCCGATGATGCCTATTCGCCAAACAATGAAGCAAATAAGCGTCCAGACCGTGCAGCAACAGTTTACTGTCAGCGTTGCCGTGAGGCTTTTCCTGACGTTCCTGTCTTGCTTGGTGGTATTGAAGGCAGCTTGCGTCGTATTGCACATTATGATTATTGGTCTGACAAAGTTCGCCGCTCTATTTTGATGGACTCAAAAGCTGATCTATTGATGTATGGTAATGGCGAGCGTGCGATTATCGATGTGATGCATCGTTTAGCCAAAGGTGAGAAAATCCACGAAATTACAGATGTTCGTGGTACAGCATTTATTATTAATAAGCATAATAAAGCATCTAAAGCCAAATTCGTTGAAATTGCCAGTAATGACGTGGATACCATTGGACGTGTCGATCCAATTATTAATCCTTATGTCATGACTGAAGATATTGATGGCTGTGAAGTTGAAAAAGAAAAAGGTAACTCATTAGCGCAGTATCAAAATTTCCAAAAAGAAATCGTTGCCAATCCAATCGTGCGTGAAGGGGATCAACTTGATCCAGATACACAGATTGTGCAGCTCAAGCCTGCGCCATCAAAAGCGATTAAACATAAATTACCTCCACGTGAATTGGCGGTGATTCGTTTACCGTCTTTTGAAGCTGTTGCTGATGATCATGTGTTGTATGCCCATGCCAACCGCATCTTGCACCTTGAAACCAATCCGGGTAATGCACGTGCCTTAGTGCAGCGTCATGGTGAGCGGGACGTCTGGATCAACCCACCACCAATTCCTCTGACCACTGAGGAAATGGATTATGTGTTTGATTTACCCTATGCACGTTTACCGCATCCTTCCTATGGAAATGCACGTTTCCCAGCCTTTGATATGATCAAATTCTCGGTCAATATCATGCGTGGTTGTTTTGGTGGATGTACCTTCTGTTCAATTACTGAACATGAGGGGCGTATTATTCAAAACCGTTCTGAAGATTCAATTTTACGTGAAATTGAAAAGATCCGTGATACGGCACCTCAATTTACAGGCATTATTTCAGACTTAGGTGGTCCAACTGCAAACATGTATCGTTTGCACTGTAATGACCCTGAAATTGAAAAAAATTGTCGTAAGCCATCTTGTGTTTATCCAGGGGTTTGTCAAAACCTACATACCGATCATGCACCTCTTGTTCAGCTTTATCGTAAAGCGCGTGAAATCAAAGGTGTGAAGAAGATTTTGATTGGTTCTGGTCTACGTTATGACCTTGCGGTATTGAATCCTGAATATGTGAAAGAATTGGTACAGCATCATGTAGGTGGCTATCTAAAAATTGCACCTGAGCATACTGAACAAGGTCCATTGTCGAAGATGATGAAACCGGGAATTGGGACGTATGACCGCTTTAAACAAATGTTTGAGCGTTTCAGTAAGGAAGCAGGTAAGGAACAATATCTCATTCCATACTTCATTGCAGCACATCCGGGTACCACCGATTATGACATGATGAACTTGGCGATTTGGTTGAAGAAAAATGGTTTCCGTGCTGATCAGGTACAAACCTTCTACCCATCACCAATGGCCACTGCGACCACGATGTACTACACAGGCAAAAATCCGTTGTCTAAAGTGGCACGTTATACTGAAAATGTCGATATCGTGAAAGGTGAAAAGCGTCGTCGTCTGCATAAAGCATTCTTGCGTTATCATGATCCAAATAACTGGCCTTTGTTACGTGAAGCCTTAAAGGAAATGGGACGTTCAGACCTGATTGGAAATTCCAAGCAGCATCTGATCCCAACCTATCAGCCACAAGGTACGGCTGAAGGTGAATATAAATCTGCACGTAAAAAGAACTCAACTGTTGCAGGTGATTCAGCGAAACGTGGTCAAGCGCAATCTCAGCCACAATCAGGTCAGAAACGTCCACAAAAAGGGCAGATCTTAACGCAACATACTGGTTTACCGCCACGTGAAACAGGTGACAAAAAACCATTCTCAGGAAAATCAAAACCTAAAGTGAAACCAAAGCGTTAAATCAATAAAAAGAAGGCATCAGTCATGATGCCTTCTTTTTTATACATAAATGGTAGGGTAGTCACAATCTAGTTATAAAAGTACAATTTATCGAAACATATACTGACAATATCCGCTTGAATATTTGCCTACTGATGATTATAAATATAGATGCAGGATGCTTTTACGACTTTGGTCGACGAGTGAAACACGATTAAAAAAATTTAAGTTACACTGCTAAAATGACTTTAACTATCGTTGTTGCTGATTAAAAAAATGGCTCAAAGCCAAAATGATTATAAAAAATCTAAAGGGATTCGTTAGAAATGTATTATTTCATAACAATAGTTGGATTGCTGTTGATTACAGCACTTGTGTTTCGACGTCTACATCCTAATCGGCGTCAAGATAGTCCATTAAAACGCCGTGGTATTCTCAATATTTCTGAGCAAATTACCTTGATGCGTTTACAAGCTGTATTACCTCGTCATACGATTTTGGCGCATGTTTCTTTTGATGCGCTATTAACGACAAAATTTGCACATACGCGTCGTAAGTATCAAGGTTTAGTTGCTGATTTTGTCGTACTTGATCAGCAACATCAAGTGCTTGCAATTATTGAGATTGCAGACGAGTCATATGTGAATCGGCTGCATCAAAAGCATTATCAAGACAGCTTATTAGAATTAGCGGGTTATCGAGTATTGCGCTATAGAAGTATTCCAACGGAGCAAGAGTTACGTGAGAACTTAGTTCCTGATCTATTTGAACCGATCATGCCTGTTTCAATCACAGCAACCACAATGCCGCAAACGGAACGAGTTATGAAATATAATGTTCTAGCAGCAAAATGATCTTAATTGATTATGGACGTACTGCTGTCACGGTCATTTCAACCAAAACATCTGGCGTATACAGTTTAGACTCTACGCAGGTACGTGCTGGGGGATGACCTTCAGCAATCCATGCATCCCAAACCGCATTCATTGCTGCATAATCTTGTTCAATGTCTTTTAGAAAAATAAGGACAGATAAAATATGCGTTTTGTCTGTACCTGCTTCTGCGAGTAAACGATCGATATTATCTAAAGTTTGTTGTGTCTGTGCAGTAACATCGACACTGGTATCATCTGCCAGTTGACCTGCCAAATGAACTAGATTTCCTGAAATTGCGACTTCGCAATAACGTGAAGTGACATGCAGTCTTTGCACAGTCATAAAGAATTACCTAATGAAAAAAACATATGCTGATTGTACTGCATGGCCCCTAGCCACAGTGTAATTTTGTATAAATCAGGCAGCAAAGCTTTCCATGCGAACCAGCCTGCGTTGCTGGAAAAATAAAAGGCTTTAATCCTTGCCACAATTTCACGCGCGCTAAAGGGCTTGCTGCAATAGTCATCCGCACCAATTTCCAGACCGACCACACGGTCAATTTCATCATCGCGAGCCGTTAAAAATAATAAAGGTGTTTGATATTTTTGACGCAGTTGTTTGCAGACTTCAAAACCATTGAGATCAGGTAAACCTACATCTAAAATAATAAAATCAAAAGTCTGTTGAGAGAGTAATTCGAGTGCTTGCATTCCTGTATTTGCCCAACTGACACTCCAACCTTCACGTTCAAGCGCATAACGCAGTGGTAATACAATGGCAGCTTCATCTTCAATACAGAGAATTTGTTTTTGATTCATAATGATCAGTAATCAATATTTTCTAATTTTATGATGTTAGTTTAACTGAAGTCTGGATCGAGAGAACTAATGTTGAGAATTTTTATAAAAGATAAATAAGAAAAGGACACCTGAAGTGCCCTGTAATATTCGGATTTGATCGTCACGCTAACCACAGGAGCAAATGCTAAAAGCGAGGATTTCTTTAGCAAGGGCAAGCAACAAGGATAATGTTACCGCGCCGCCTAGAGTACTGAAAACCGCATAAAAAGCAAACATAAATTTTAGTTTGGGATATGCTTTTGTGTAAAAAAACGCCACTACCACAAAGAGAGTTGAGATTCTTGTTGCATGGGCTGTAATTGATAGACGCCAACACCGACTAAACGGAATTGAAAAGTCGGGTCAATATGCATTTCATTCAGCAGTTGAAAGATGACTTGTGCTAAGTCTTGTTCAGATTGTAGCGCTTGTTTGAAGCTTTTACTGTGTTGTAAAACCTGAAAGTTTTTAAGTTTAAGTTTTACATTGACTCCTCGAGCAGTTAATTGTTTTTTATTTAGACTACGCCACACTTGCGCAGCTAGGGTCTGCCAAGTGTGATGACATTGTTCAAGTGTATAATCATCATCAAAAGTGATCTCTTTTGATATTTGTTGGCGCTCCCGTTCTGCTTTTACAGGACGATGGTCAATCCCTTGAGCATATAAATACAGTTGTTTTCCGTATTTGCCAAAATGATGAATAAGTATATTTTCTTCTATTTTTTGTAGATCACCGAGTGTGTGTAAATTCAGTTGACTTAATTTTTCTTGAGTGACTTTACCGACCCCTGGAATTTTATTGAGGGCTAAATCCTGAATAAAATTGAGTACCTGATGAGGTTTTATCACAAATAAACCGTTAGGTTTGTTCCAATCAGAGGCAATCTTTGCCAAAAATTTATTGGGAGCTACACCAGCGGACGCAGTGAGTCCTGTTACTGCAAAAATATCAGCACGAATGTGTGCAGCGACCTCAGTCGCACTC
The DNA here is from genome assembly GCF_002165385.1 of Acinetobacter sp. WCHA39. Taxonomy (NCBI): domain Bacteria; kingdom Pseudomonadati; phylum Pseudomonadota; class Gammaproteobacteria; order Moraxellales; family Moraxellaceae; genus Acinetobacter; species Acinetobacter sp. WCHA39. The sequence continues at coordinate 66,247 of NZ_NHRP01000018.1, read as the reverse complement.
GGAATGTTTTTTAGATTCTCAGTCACGTCTAAATAAGCTTCGTCTAATGATAGCGGTTCAATCAGAGGGGTGTATTGTTGGAAAATCTGATGAATTTGAGCTGAGACTTCACGATATTTTTCAAAATTAGGCTCAATCACCACAACCTGAGGGCAGAGTTTTTTAGCTTGCCCCATCGACATGGCAGAGCGCAGACCAAAGACACGAGCGGGATAGGATGCTGCTGCGATTACGGCACGAGGGTGATGTGAAGAAATCACCACAGGTAAGCCGTTGAGATCAGGGCGTTCTCTGAGTTCAACCGATGCATAAAAGGCATCCATATCAATATGGATGATTTTGCGCAGTTCACTTGGCATCTACGATGCCTTGTTGTTTTAAAAAGATTCGCCACTGTTTTGGTGACTCAGCATAGACATTCAGATCAACAGGTTTGGGAATCCCATCTATGTTTCCACTTTGGCTATGTTGCCAAAAGAGCCATTGCCGTCCATCTTTTAATTCAGGTTTACCCTCATAATCCCTCACCCATAATGGGGTATTGCTAAAATTACCCATCAAGACAATGTGGTAAAAAGTCTTGGAAATATAAAAAATAGGTTGTTTGCCATAATGTTTATGGAGTTGATCATTCATGATCTGAATTTCTTTGAGTAACTGCTCTTTGGTATAGGTATTAATGCAATTACTGTCATATTCAAGATCAATCACAGGTGGTAAGGCATCTGCTTTCTTTGGCACAGTAGCGATAAAATTTTCAGCCTGAACGGTGCCATCACGGCAGAGACGGTAGAAATGATACGCACCGACATGTAAACCTCTTTCACGTGCTTTGAGCCAATTCTGCTGAAAATTTTGATCTTTGAAATCGCCACCTTCGGTGGCTTTGAGATACACGAATTGGTATTGCATCGGAGAGATCTTTTTCCAGTTAATCTCACCTTGATGATGTGATACATCAAATCCACGGATTGAATAATCTTGTGCTACGGCTTTTTGTTGATAGAACAATCCAAAATAACTGACGATACCGAGCATCACTGTTAAAGCAATACTAGTCAGTGCTGGATAATGCTGAGAGAGTGGATACTTCGGTATTTTCTTTGCCATAATGAGATTTTGTACTATGCAATATCGAGTTGAGTGCTAGATTTACAGTATTCGTTATGCAGCGATTGTACTCGGTTTAGCTTTTAGATTGATCATCTGATGGCTCAATTGTTCCACAAATTTACATGATGTATTGAGAGTAATCCTAGACATTCTCTTATGGAGACTCATCCGTAGTTTCTTTTGGGATCTGCCAAAAGATGATTGCAGTAATGATGTTAATACAACCCAGTGTAATTAATGTGGCATGGAAAGCACTGCTCATTGATGTCGTTGAAAAGTGCTGACTGAATAGATTAATCAGTGTGCCTGCCATTGCGACCCCAATACTCATAGACAGCATCATAATCATTGATAAGAAACTATTACCGCTGCTGGCATCGTGTTGTGGCAAGTCCTTGAGAGTGAGCGTATTCATGCCTACAAACTGTAGCGAATTTAATGTGCCAAAAATAAACAAGTGTAAGACTTTCAACCACAGTGGAGTCACTGCTGTCATGAATGAGAAGCTCGCAATACATAATCCGACCAAGATGGTATTGGTGAGTAGAAAACGACGATACCCCACACGTTGAATTAATGGACGAATAATTGGTTTCGAAAATAATGAACCCAAGACCAATGGAATCATCATTAATCCTGTAATGAAAGGTTCAAAGCCAAAGGCAACTTGTAACATCAAAGGTAAAATAAAAGGAATGGCATTGCTGCCCAAACGTGCGAAGAAATTACCTAATACACCGATCGAGAAGATTTTGTAACGGAATAAACGTCCATGAAATATCGCATTTTGATGGGTATGCGCATGATAGGCATAGCTAACTGTGGCAATTATGCCGATCAACAATAAGCTGATACTCACAAGATTTGAATATTGTGAGGAGGCCATATTTTCAATGCCTAAGGATAAACCGACCATCGCGACCATTAATAAGATAAAACCGCTGAAATCGAAAGTTTTCACCGTCGGCTCTTTTTGATTGGGCATGATCTTAAATGTCATGATCATACCGAGAATACCCATCGGAAGATTAATCAGAAAAATCCAATGCCATGTTGCGACTTCAACTAACCAACCGCCTAATGTAGGTCCCATCAGTGGACCGATTAACCCTGCCAAACTCATGAGACTCATGGCTGAAAGAAATTGGGAGCGTGGAATTAGTTTTAATAAAGCCAAACGACCTACAGGCATCAGTAATGCACCGCCGATACCTTGAATCACACGGAAAAACAACAGTTGTTCTAAGTTTTGCGATAAGCCACATCCTAATGAGGCCAAGCTGAAAATCACCATAGAGCTGAGATAAATATTACGAATCCCAAAACGATCGGCTAACCAACCACTCAAGGGAATACAGGCTGCAACAGATAATACATAGGCGACAATCACACTATGCATTTGTAATGGGTTTTCATTCAGTTGAATCGCCATGCCTGGTATTGCAGTATTCACGATGGTGGTGTCTAAGGCTTGCATAAAAAAGCCAATCGAAACCAATATGACCAACCATCGAAATTCGGGCTGTACAGCTTGGTGTGTTGTCGTGGTCATGAGTTCTGACACATAAGAAATCGGTTCTAGTTTAATGCAACCCTATTGGAAATAAAGACCAAAATTGTCAAAGAGTGGTCATGGAACTGACATTAAAGTGTCATCGAACTTGCATCTCAAATCACTAAATTAACCATACAAAATAAGGGTATGGAATTTGATGATGAAATTTAAGATTTCAGTTTTATTGACAACATTGTTGTCTGTCGGGTTGGTTGCCTGTAATGAGAATGATAACGCTACGAACTCACCAGAGGTTGTAGAAGCAACGCCTGAAACAATGAAGTTAAGTTTGTTAGGGCGTTATGAAACCAAGGTGTTTGTTAAAAGTGCAGCTGAGATTCCTGCGTATGATGCGGCAAGTAAACGCTTATTTGTAGTCAATGCACAAAAAGGTTTAGTCGATGTTTTAGATGCATCTAAACCAGCACAGCCTGTACACATTGCAGAGCTTTCAGCACGAATGTATTTAGCAAATTCTGAAGTAAATAGTGTTGCTGTGAAAAAAGGCATTGTTGCGATTGCAGTACAAGCTGAGAATAAAACGGATGCAGGAATGGTGGTGTTTTTTAATGCCAAAGATCTCAGTTTTATTAGCAAAGTGAGTGTGGGTGCTTTACCTGATATGCTGACTTTTAGTCCAGATGCTAAAACGGTTTTAGTCGCAAATGAAGCAGAACCGAATGATGATTATTCGGTTGATCCTGAAGGTTCAATCAGCATTATTGATATCAGCAATATTCAACAACCTAAAGCCAGTGTGGCAGGTTTTAGTGCATGGAATAATCAAAAGTCAGATTTATTGGCCAAAGGAGTACGTATCTTTGGTCCAAATGCCAGCGTTGCTCAAGATTTAGAACCTGAATATATAACCATTTCAGCAGATAGCAAAACCGCTTGGGTCACGTTACAAGAAAATAATGCAATTGCGAGAATAGATATCGCACAACAGAAAGTCACCGATATTTATCCATTAGGCTATAAAGACCATAGTTTGGTTGAGAATGCTTTAGATGTGAGTGATCGGGATTGTGATCCAAAAACAGATTGTAATGGTGATGGTGTTATTGATACCAAAGATAAAGATAAGGGAATTATCAATATCAAACCTTGGGCAGGTTTAGTGGGGATATATCAACCAGATTCGATTGCGAATTATCAGGTGAATGGCCAAACTTATTTGGTGACTGCCAACGAAGGGGATTCACGAGCTTGGTTAAAAGATGCTGAGGCATATTTTGGTGGTGATACCAGTAAGGGCTTTGTAGAAGAAATTCGCGTTAAAGATCTGTTTAAGAGTAGTGGTTTTACCAATAAAGTCAAAGATGAGTATCCAGCGCATTTACAGAAAATCGCTGTAGGCGTAAAAGGTGCACGATTAAATGCATCAACTTTTGGTTATTGTGGCGCAACGGCAACAGATGCAAAAGGCTGTCGTGAAGATGGTCAATTAGGTCGTTTAAAAGTGACATGGACCAAAGGATACCAAGTGAATCAAGACGGTACACCAAAACTGGATGCAGATGGTTATCTGGTTTATGACAAACTCTATGCCTATGGTGCACGTTCATTTAGTATCTGGAATACCCAAGGTCAACTTGTTTGGGATTCGGGTAGCGAATTTGAAAAGAAAATAGCAGAGTTATTACCTAAATACTTTAATAGTGATCATGAAGAAGTCACTTTTGATAAGCGAAGTGCTGCCAAAGGCCCAGAACCAGAAGGTATTACTGTGGGCACAATTGGGAAGAAAACCTTTGCTTTTATTGGCTTGGAACGTATGAGTGGCATTATGGCGTATGACATCACCACGCCGAATAAACCTAAGTTTATTGAATATTTTACTACCCGTAACTTTGTAGAAACAGATATTGCGCAGCAGGGTGATTTAGGACCTGAGGGGTTGATTTTTGTCTCTGCAAAAGACTCTCCAAATGGTAAGCCATTGCTCGTGGTTGGTAATGAAGTCAGTGGTTCAACGGCTGTTTACCAAGTTAATCTTCAATAAACTCTGAGCATAAAAAAACGGATCAATTTGATCCGTTTTTTTTATGCTGAGTATTTTAAACTTCGATACGTGTAGGACTATTCAAATTTTTAATTACATTGGTAATTTGTTCAAGCGAATCACAAATAATCACTTTGGCACGATGTTGAGGAGGTAAAAATCCTTCTTCAACAGCATGATCTAGTTGAGCAATCAAGGCATCATAAAAACGATTTACATTATAAATAATCATCGGTTTTTGGTGCTGATTGAGTTGGCCCCAAGTCGCTATTTCTAAAATCTCTTCAAAAGTACCCAAACCACCAGGTAAAGCAATAAAAGCACTGGCACGTTCTGCCATCAATGCTTTACGTTCATGCATGGTTTCAACAATATGAAGCTCTGTTAATTTATTGTGTGCAATTTCATAGTCCAACATAAACTCAGGAATTACACCGACTACTTCACCGCTATGTTCGAGTACAGTATCTGCAACTTGACCCATTAAGCCAATACTTGCCCCGCCATAGACAATTCCAAGACCTTGATTCGCGATGTGTTGAGCAAGTTCGATGGCTTTATCTCGATAAATGGGTTTGTTACCTGTACGAGAACCGCAATATAACGCAATAAGAGATTGGGTGGTTTTTCTGGGGGTAGAAGAAATGGTTTTTTTATCTGTCATTCTAAATACACTATTCATTCGGTTTATTTTCACCTTATCATTTTCATTGTGCTTGTCTAGGTTAAATGACTTTTATGACAGTTTTATGCACACTTTACGTACAAAACAATATCATGAATTTTAGAAAAAATTTGAAAACAACAAGCACATAAAAAAGATGAATTTCACTGCAATCTTGCCTATACTGAAAATCCTTTTATTAATTTATGTACCTCTATGAGTAGTGGTTGTTGTCGCTCCGCTTTGTTCTTATTTCCTAAAAAAAATGTTTTGGCTATTTGTGCTGACCTTTTAAAATTTCAACTACATAACGATATTGCTGATTTTGCAGAGGAGTCACATCAATGATTTTTGAATGGATGTCTGATCCTGCTGCATGGGTTGGCTTAGCCACATTGGTGGTGCTTGAAATCGTCCTAGGTATTGATAACCTAGTATTTATTGCAATCTTGGCAGAAAAACTACCACCAGAACAACGTAATGCTGCTCGTAGAGTTGGTTTGATTCTCGCCTTAATCATGCGTCTAGGATTGCTTGCCGCAATTGCATGGGTTGTGACTCTAACTGAACCACTGTTCCATATTTTTGACCATGCCTTTTCTGGTCGTGACCTGATTCTGCTATTTGGTGGTGTGTTCTTACTCTTCAAAGGTACGATGGAGTTACATGAACGAATCGAGGGTCACCAAACACTGAAAGAAGAAAATCCTGTACATGCTACTTTTTGGATGGTGATTGTTCAGATTGTAGTTTTGGATGCTGTCTTTTCTTTAGACAGTGTGATTACTGCGGTTGGTATGGTTAAGCATCAAAGTGTCATGATGCTGGCAATGATTATTGCTGTTGGTATTATGCTTTGGGCATCCAAACCGCTGATGGATTTTGTGAATAAGCATCCAACGGTCGTGATTCTGTGTCTTGGCTTCCTGATGATGATCGGTTTCTCGTTAGTGGTTGAGGGCTTTGGTTTCCATATTCCGAAAGGTTATTTGTACGCTGCGATTGGTTTCTCTGTCTTAGTCGAAATCGTGAATCAGACCATGCGCCGTAATCAAGAGAAATTGGTGACGACGACTGATTTACGTTATCGCACAGCTTCTGCGGTATTACGTATGTTGGGCAGTAAAGGTAATGGTAGTGAAGGCCAAAATAAAGAAGCCGAAGATGTTTTAGCGACTCAAGCCTATGCCAAAGAAGTGTTTGACGAAGATAATGGCGTCTATCACAGCGTATTGGTACAGGGTGTTTTAGGCTTATCTGAACGTCCTGTGAAATCGGTGATGACGCCGCGTCCTGAATTAGAATGGTTAGATTTAGACGCTGATCCGGCAGAGTTGAAAGAACGTTTAATGGCAATGACCCATTCGCGGTTGATTATTGCGCGTGGTGAATTAGACAATATTGAAGGTGTTGTTTTAACGCATAAAGTGTTGAATGAATATATTGAAACAGGTGCAATTGATTTCAGTAAACACTTACGTGAGCCTGTGATTGTGCATGAAAATGCACAAGTATTAATGGTGATGGAGCAGTTACGTCAGGCTCCATTACAAATTGCCATCGTTTTAAATGAATACGGTTCTATCGAGGGAATTGCAACGCCGATAGATGTATTAGAGGCGATCGCAGGTGAGTTCCCTGATGAAGACGAATTGGAAGCTGTGGCTGCAAGTTTGGATGATGGTTCAATGTTATTAGAAGGTTCAACGGACATTCGCCATGTATCACTGTTATTAGGTAAAGATCTGGTTGATGAAAGTGAAGAATATTCAACTTTATCTGGTTATGTGTTATTCCATTTAGGTCGTTTACCTGAAAATGGGGAAATGGTTGAAGCTGATGGCTATCGCTTTGAAGTTGTTACAATGGATGGGCACAAAATTGAAAAAGTGCGTATTATTGCCAAAGAAAAGTTAGCCAATACATAATTAAGTTTGTTTTAAATAGCCTCTGAGTTTTACGATCGTGATTACGGTCGTTTTGCTCAAGGCTATTTTTATTTGAGTATTGAAATGACATTGACAGAGAATTGCCCATGTGGAAGTGGGCTATATGTAACATGTTGCCAACCTTTGCATTTGAAACAACAATTTGCTCAAAATGCAGAGCAATTAATGCGTTCGCGTTACAGTGCTTTTGCTTTAGAACAGATTGATTATATTTTGGAAACTACTGCTTTGGGGCAGCAAGCCGCTTTGGATCGAGATGCGATTGCAGATTGGAGTCAATCCAATCAGTGGCTAAAATTAGAAGTCGTGCAGCACCAGCCAAAACTGGATAAAACCCATGCCTTGGTCGAGTTCAAAGCTCATTATTGTGATAAAAATCAGGGTGACAAACAGGCGCATATTCATCATGAAATTTCACATTTTGTTTTGCATCAGCAGCACTGGTATTTTCTTGATCCAACCTTGGATCTGCAAATCACCATGAAACAACCCTGTATTTGCGGTTCAGGGAAAAAATTTAAACAATGTTGTGCGCAATTCATCTAAGTTTGCCTTAAAATAGCGCACACTTTGATGCCTGATTTAGGGATGTCGGCAGATGTTACTCACCGTGATTTATATTATTGCTATTACTGCGGAAGCGATGACAGGGGCGTTATCAGCAGGACGACGTAGTATGGACTGGTTTGGGGTAACACTGATTGCTTGTGTGACTGCTTTAGGTGGTGGTTCAGTTCGAGATGTTTTACTAGGCCATTATCCTTTAACGTGGGTCAAACATCCTGAATATTTGGTTCTGACTTGTTGTGCAGCGTTTGTCACCATTATTATCGCCAAATGGATGAAACATTTACGTAGCGTGTTTCTATTGCTTGACGCTATGGGCTTAATTGGTTTCACGATTATTGGCTGTCAAATTGCATTATCGATGGGTCACGGTTTTGTAGTTTCTGCCGTGGCAGGTGTGTTAACGGGCGTTTCAGGCGGTATCCTACGAGATATTCTTTGTAATGATGTGCCTTTAGTGTTCCGCCGTGAGTTGTACGCCAGTATTTCATTTGTTGCAGTCATCTGCTATTGGGTGTGTTTGGAAATTGGTTTACCTCATGATTTGACTGTGATTTTTACTTTAGTATTTGGTTTTACCTTGCGTGTAATCGCAATTTATTTTGGTTTGGAAATGCCGAAATTTATTTATAAAGAAGATGATGCTGAGTCTGCTTCTTCAACAGATGAGCATTGATAAGACACCATTTGACGTTTAAACAACAACAAGGGCTTGTCACAACGCATTCATCCACATAGCATACAAAACATTGACGATCACAATGATTTTGGATGACTTGCTGACATGACCAGCCTTGCACATCATGCAACCGAAAACCGCTCCGTAGCCGAATTTACCGAACAAGCTTACCTCAACTATGCCATGTACGTGATTATGGATCGTGCATTGCCGCATATTAGTGATGGTTTAAAACCCGTACAGCGCCGTATTGTCTATGCCATGAGTGAGCTGGGTTTAAAATCGACGGGCAAGCCAAAAAAATCTGCGCGTACCGTGGGCGATGTGTTGGGTAAATACCATCCGCATGGGGATTTAGCCTGTTATGAAGCCATGGTGTTGATGGCACAACCCTTTAGCTATCGTTATCCATTGATTGAAGGGCAGGGCAACTGGGGTTCACCTGATGATCCAAAATCCTTTGCAGCAATGCGTTATACCGAAGCCAAATTGTCTGCTTATAGTGAATTATTACTGAGTGAGCTTGGGCAAGGAACGAGTGAATGGCAAGATAACTTTGATGGTTCGATGAAAGAACCGATTACTTTGCCTGCACGTATCCCCAATATTTTGCTCAACGGTACGACGGGTATTGCGGTGGGAATGGCAACTGATATTCCACCGCATAACTTACGTGAAGTGGTCAAAGGTACGATTGCGCTGATTCGTAACCCTGAAACCACTGATGAAAAATTAGCAGAATATATTCCAGCACCCGATTTACCGACCAAAGCTGAAATTATTACGCCACCAGAAGAATTACTGAAAATCCAAACTACAGGGCGTGGTAGCTATCGTGCGCGTGCAGTGTATACGGTCGAAAAAAATGAGATTGTGATTACTGAGCTACCTTATCAAGTTTCAGGTTCAAAAGTCGTCACGCAAATTGCAGATCAAATGATTGCGAAAAAGTTGCCTTTGGTGGCAGATATTCGTGATGAATCAGATCATAAAAATCCAACACGCTTAGTCATTGTATTGCGTTCTAATCGTGTCGATGCTGAAACGGTGATGAGCCATTTATTTGCGACCACTGATTTAGAATCCAGCTATCGCGTTAATTTGAACATGATTGGGGCAGATGGTCGTCCTCAAGTCAAATCGATTCGCCGTATTTTGTTGGAATGGATTGAGATCCGTAAGCAAACCGTAACACGTCGTTTACAATATCATTTAAATAAAATTGAAAAACGTTTGCATATTCTGGCAGGTCTTTTAATTGCCTACCTTGATATTGATACCGTGATTCGCATCATCCGTGAGGAAGACCAGCCGAAACCCGTGTTAATGCAGCATTTTGGCATTGATGACATTCAAGCTGAAGCCATTCTGGAACTCAAGCTTCGTCATTTGGCCAAGCTTGAAGAAATGGAAATCCGCCGCGAGCAGGAGGAGTTGGAAGCCAAAGCAGCCATTATTCGTGAACAACTGGCAAATCCTGAATCATTGAAAAGCCTGATTATCAATGAACTGAAGGAAGATGCGAAAAAGTTCGGTGATGATCGTCGTTCACCGATTGTGACACGTGCAGATGCGGTACAAATCAAAGAGCAAGATTTAATGCCTGCGGAAACAGTAACTGTGGTCTTGTCAGAAGCAGGCTGGGTGAGAGCCGCTAAAGGTGGTGATGTTGATGCAGCAAATCTAAATTTCCGTGCAGGTGATCAATATTTGAGTCATGCAGTTGGGAAAACCAATCAACGGGTGTATTTCCTTGATGAAACGGGGCGTAGCTATGCCTTGCCAATCAGCAGCTTGCCATCGGCGCGTGGTCTGGGTGAGCCTTTAAGTTCCAAGCTTGCGCCTGCAAGCGGCGTATCCTTTATTCAGGTCTTTATTGAAGATGATAACAGTGAGCTGCTTGCAGTCAGTTCAAACGGATATGGATTTAAAACGCAAGCGGCGCAGTTAGATACCAATGCGAAAGCGGGTAAAGCCTTTTTGACAGTTGCAGACAATGCAACCGCTTTACCTTTATTGCCAATTCAACAAGCCACACATGTTGCAATTCTCAGTTCATCAGGGCGCTTATTGATCATAGATTTGGCTGAATTACCTGTTCTGAATAAAGGTAAAGGTAACAAGTTGATACAACTTGATGAAAAAGAGCAAATTTTATCCATGACAACACTTAATTTAGATGAAATAATCCAAGTCGCTGCAGGACAACAACACCTAAAACTGAAAGGGGACGATCTCCAAAAATATATAGGAAAAAGAGCAACAAAGGGGCAACTTTTACCACGGGGATATCAAAAAGCAAATAGACTCCTCATTCAGAGATAAGGCTAGTATTCTGTGATAAAAATACGTTATATATGACAAGGTATTCATATTATTTGAATAGATTGACAGGGCAATTCCAAAAGTTAAAAAAAGTTTTGTCATGGAAAGTAACGTCGTTACATTTTTAAGGATTACTACTCGGAGATAATGGCATTATGGAAAAAATTTGGTTTGCAGAATACCAAAAGACAGGAATCCCAGAAACAGTTGCGCTGCCTGCTGAAAACACCTCACTTGTTGATATTTTTGAACGCAATTTCCAAAAATTTGGTTCACGTGATGCCTTTATCTTCATGGATAAAGTTTTAACGTATAATGAATTAGAAGTCGCCAGCCGTAAATTTGCCACCTACCTGCAAGGTCTGGGCTTGAAAAAAGGATCGCGCGTTGCGGTGATGATGCCGAACGTATTCCAGTATCCAGTAGTTGCTCTAGGTGTATTCCGTGCAGGCTTAGTACTGGTCAATGTAAACCCACTTTATACTTCACGTGAGCTTGAGCATCAGTTAAATGACTCTGGGGCAGAAGCTCTTGTAATCATCGAAAACTTTGCTAGTGTTTATCAAAGCATTATTGGTAAAACACCAGTGAAGCATGTTGTGGTTGCTTCTGTCGGTGACATGCTCGGTACACTGAAAGGTACGATTGTAAACTTCGTTTTACGTAAAGTACGTAAACAAATTCCAGCATGGAATATTCCTGGCCACGTTAAATTTAATGCAGCGTTAGGTAAAGCAAATCCAAGCAATTATAAACGCCCAAATTTGACCTTAAGCGATACGGCTGTACTGCAATATACAGGTGGTACGACAGGTGTTTCTAAAGGTGCTGAGTTAACACACCGTAACTTGGTTTCTAACCTATTACAATGTGATGGTATTTTCTCAAGTAAATTTGGCACAGGTGACGGTTCCAAAGATGATCGTATCGTGTGTGCGTTACCGCTTTATCACATCTTTGCATTCATGGTGTGCGCGCTTTACGGTATGTATAAAGGTCAAGCGAATATCTTGATTCCGAACCCACGTGACCTACCAGCAGTCGTTGGCGAATTACGTAAATACCAACCTTCTTTCTTCCCAGCAGTAAACACCTTGTTTAATGCCTTAGTGAATAACGAAGAATTCAAACAGCTTGACCATAGCAAATTGAAGATGGCAATGGGTGGTGGTATGGCGGTATTGCCATCGACTGCTGAAGCGTGGAAAAAAGTAACAGGCACCATCATCATTGAAGGTTATGGCTTGTCTGAGACTTCACCAGTTGCAACAGCAAACCCTCCTGCAACGACTGAGTTTAGCGGCACGATTGGTATCCCATTACCATTGACTGAAGTTGCTTTACTTGATGATGATGGTAACGAAGTGGCATTTGGTGAGCAGGGTGAAATTTCGATTCGTGGCCCACAGGTAATGAAAGGCTACTGGAATCGTCCTGATGAAACTGAGAAAGTCATGACCAAAGACGGTTTCTTCCGTACGGGTGATGTTGGTGTCATGGATTCACGCGGTTATTTCAAAATTGTAGACCGTAAAAAAGATATGATCTTGGTTTCAGGCTTTAACGTTTACCCGAGTGAAATTGAAGAAGTGATTGCGAAGCATCCAAAAGTATTGGAAGTTGCTGCGATTGGTGTGCCAGATGAAAAATCAGGTGAAGTGCCTAAATTATTCATCGTGAAAAAAGATCCTTCATTAACAACTGAAGAAATTATTGCTTATGCAAAACAAAACTTAACAGGCTATAAATGCCCACGTTATGTTGAGTTTATGGATGATCTACCAAAATCAAACGTAGGTAAGATCTTACGTAAAGATTTACGTAAACCAGCTTAAGAATCCCACTTAGCCTCCGTTTAAAATAAGGGAGCTATTGGAAATAAAAAACGCCAGAATTGTGGCGTTTTTTTTTATTTGGGCTTATTGAGTACTATTTGACTTCATTAACCAACGATCAATATAAGGCCGTCCAATCCCAACAATGCCGACAAATACAAGCATGGTCGCAAGTTGAAAACGTAACCGAATTGGGTCAATTCCATTAAAGCTGAAGTAATTGTCCGCAAAAACGTAGAGAACAACTATCGTTAGCCAATGCCAAAGTGTGAGCCTTTTAATTCCAACTGCATAAAATGCAAGTGTGAGAATCGCGAAAGTCCCCAAAGTTGATTGCCAATTGAGGTTTGCACAAATCACGCTGAGTAGAAATGCGATGATGGGCAACACTACTTTGAGAACGCGGTCAACTAAAAGCTGATGCTCTCGTTGTTGAGCAAGAACATCAAACAATTTGTTTTGATCTTGAGCTGGCATAACATGACCTTGAGATTGAATCAAAGAAAACTACTTTTAAAACTAGCAGAATATATAAAAGCAGTGCTTGTTGAACAAGCACAAATGAAAGTTTGATAAATTATAAGTTATGATAGCATGATCACAAGAACTTCAAATGATGGATATCAGCATGCAAGGTATTAGCGGCATTATATTGATTCTTATCGTTGCGTGTTTATTGCCATATGTTTTTACCTTAATTGCAAAAGCAAAAGGTGGCTTCCAAGCAAAGGATAATCAGAATCCGCGTGATTTTTTGGCGAAAACGACAGGTCTAGCTGCAAGAGCCAATGCAGTACAACAGAATAGTTTTGAAAGTTTACCCTTATTTATCGCTGCAATTTTAATGGCTGAATATATGGTTGTGCCTGAGAAATTTATTCTGAGCTTAGGTTGGGCGTATATTATATTTCGCATTATTTATGGCATCTGTTATTTAGCGAATCTAGCTACTTTACGTTCGATTATTTGGTTTTTTTCAATATTTTGTCCAATTTTACTGTTTGTGATTACGATTAAACTGACCTAAATCGATGTTGAGTATAAAATTCATTAACGCTCAGCATATCTAGCATCATTTTTATGGTATTCACGCTATAATCTGTCGGATTTACATCTAAGTTCACAAGATAAACGAGTGTTGATATGAGTTATAGCAATATTCCTGCGGGTAAAGACGCACCAAATGACATCTATGTCATCATTGAGATTCCTGCAAATGCAGCGCCAATCAAATACGAAATCGATAAAGATTCTGATGCGTTATTTGTAGACCGTTTTATGGGTACAGCAATGTTCTACCCAGCTAACTATGGTTATGTACCAAATACATTGTCAGAAGATGGTGACCCATTAGACGTATTGGTTGTAACGCCACATCCTGTTGCTGCGGGTTCAGTCATTCGTTGCCGCCCAGTGGGTAAATTAAAAATGGAAGATGATGGTGGTATCGATGCGAAACTCATCGCAGTTCCACATGAGAAGTTATCTCCTCTCTATAAAGATGTGAAAGAATATACAGATCTTCCACCTTTATTGATTAGCCAAGTTGAGCATTTCTTTGCTCACTATAAAGATTTAGAGCCAGGTAAATGGGTGAAAATCAGCGGGTGGGAAGGTGCTGACGTTGCAAAAGCTGAAGTATTGAAAGCAATCGAAGCTGCTAAGCAGTAATTTTCTGAGTAGATTCAGCTAGATTTTATGATTTAAAGTCTAGCTGATAAAAAAACCTCCATTCAATTGAATGGAGGTTTTTTTATGACTTAAATAAAGCTGTGAATTAGAACAGTTTCACAGGAATATCAAGGAACAAACGCCATTCATTGGTTGAGCCAATGACATTGCTGACATATTCACCAGAAACATTATTATAGGTATCACTTGAACGTAAGTAAGAATAGCGAACACGTAGGCTTGCATCTTTCAATGTACCTGTTTGAACTGTATATTTGACTTGGTTAAAGAGCTCATGTTCTTCGGCTTGGTCAATGATTTTTGAGCGATCTGTTATTTTAGCGATATCAATATCCCAACCATAAACAAATGCAGTTGTCCAGTTTAGACCAGGTAAACCGTGATTTTTAAAGTTGTAGTTATATTGTAGCCCGACAGATTTTTCATCATTACCATTAAAGTCACCTAAATAGGAATTAGGGACATAGATACTTTGTAAACCATCAGCATTATAGCCATAGTCATATCCAGTATTACCTGTGTTATCTTGATAAGAAAGCATGACATTATGTACATCTTTGCCATAGCCCACTGAAACAGCCCAAATCGAGTTTTTACGGTTTGCTAGATCATCTGTGGTATGTGAATCAGTGAGCGCATCTTTATCCCATTTTGTATGATAACCCATGGCATCAAGTGTTAAGGTACTCTTGTCTTTTAAGCCTTGGGTAAAGTTTACATTAGCATAATGACGTTCTAACTTATCTTGAACATCTAAGCCATAATACGATGAATTGAGTTGATCATTAAATTTATATTTAGCACCCCAAACTACTGCACGATCAAGCCCTTGACCTGTCACATCTTTATCGGTACTAATTTGGTTTGACATTTGGTTTTTTGTGAATTTACCTGCAACCACATTTAGATTTGGAATTTCATTACTTTCAACGAAAACACCTGTGTAATACTCAGGTACTAAACGGGCTTGATTACTTGCCATGACAGGAAGTGTTGACACCTGTGTACCATAAGTCACGGTTGTGTTGGAAATACGTGCTTTCACATTGGCACCACCACGAGCCCAATGATCATAAGCAAATCCACGATCATCTACAGGAATCATTTGATTACCCGTATTATTATTCGCACCAAGCTTGAAAGATGCATCACCTACTAGGCCAACACCAAAGCCAACAACACCCTTTGTAAAGCCTGACTGAAGATCAAAAATGGCAGTTTGCGCTGTTGAGCTTGTATCATTTGTTAAACCGTCTTTTTTATCACGATTTAAAAAGCCTGTGCGGAACAATACTGAACCATTTGCATCCTCAACAAAACCTTTTGCTTCGCTTTGTTCGCTTGCGTATGTTGAGGAGATCAATGCGGCATTAATCAAAACCGCTAATGTTAGTTTCTTTGCCTTTGGCATAGGTAGCCTCATAATAAATAAGATCAATTTCGGTCAGAATCGAAATTTTGACCAATTGTATAAGTTATGCATAAAAAAGATAGATTTTTATTAAAATATTTTAATTAAATTTACACAAAAACAGGATAGGATTTTTTGTTTTTATTCTTGTATAAAAAATAGATGAATTAAAATTAAATATTTGTTTTTTATATAAAAAATACAATATAATTCCTGTAATTAAAATTGATTATTTTTTGATATTTTCTTTTTAAAATATGTGACTATATTAATAATTTCTTTTCAAATTTAATGAGTTATTTTGTAATTGATTAAAAAATGATTGAGTTGATTTGCAAAAAATGACATCCCGATGAGTGGTAAGATTTTTGTATCAAAAAGCGCTCGTTTTTTAAAAGTTGCACTTATGTTGTGCGAATTTTCCTCGCTTTTTAAGCCAATACTTTAAATGTTTAACAATGATCGATTGTCGAGCAGTATTGTTGCATTATTTTTGTGCGGTTTAATTACTAATCTTATTTTTTGCTTAAAAATGGATCAAAAAATCTATTTTAAAACGCTTAAATAGCCCTTTTTTATTCTCTTTATATATTTCATGACAAAGCGGTGACATCAAACCTAGGTTTTATAGTGCTTTAAAGAAGTTGGCATAGCATTTGCTACTCACATAATGATGCAACTTAAAACATAAATTCAGTCGAATATCCATCATGGGGGAGATCAATATGATGAAATTTGCATGTAAAGCGATCGCGTTAAGTATTTTTGCTGTGACTTCGACTTTTGCTATGGCAGAAGATAAACCTTCATTATATGGTATTACTGCATCGGGCAATGTTTCAGCTGTAACAGATTATCGTTTTCGTGGTGTGACACAATCTTCGAATAATCCTGCGATTCAAGGTGGATTTACATTTTCACATACTTCAGGTGCGTATTTAGCACTTTGGGGTTCAAGTGTAGATTTCGGTATTCCTGGTGTTTCAACTGAAACTGACGCTACATTAGGTTTTACTAATAGTTTTGCCTTAACAGATAAAATTAAACCAACCTACGATGTAGGTGTAATTCATTATGGATATATAGGTTCTAAATCTAATGCTGTAAATGGATATAATGGTAAGAAAGGTTTAGCTTTTACAGAAGTATTTGGTAAGCTGACTTTCCCTGAAACATTATTAGCAGGTGATGCTCTAAGTGTAGGCGTGAATTATTCACCTGATTACTGGGGTAGAACTGATGATTTTTGGTATTTTAACTTAGGTTACTCAGCACCAATTGCAAGCACAGGTTTAACAGGTTTAGCATCTGTAGGGTATAATAAATTAAAAAATAAAGACGCTTTAAGTGTTGTTGCTGGTGGTCCTGGAAAAGATGATAATTATATCGACTATAAAGTTGGTGTAAATTATAACTTCTTAGGTATCCTCGCTGAAGTTGATGTTGTTGGAACAAATGTAAGTACTTCAGGTATGAGCGATAATGCTAAAAAACCTTATGATACGGGTGTTTTATTTAGTTTGACTAAAACATTCTAATTTAAAAAACATTTATAAACCTTTAAAAAGCCAGCAAATTGCTGGCTTTTTTTATTCATTCTTAGAAAAGAAAAACGAAAATTTCATATTAAAAATAGGTGCTAATTATGTGCGTCTCTATATTTAAAGATGCATTTTATTATCACATTTTAATCCTGAGCGGTTGATTGATTAATAGAAAAATAAAATAAATATATTTAAAATATAATTATAATCAATAATTTATATTTAATTTTAATTTAATTTTTACTTTTGGCACAGCATTTGCAAATTTCATCATGATGCAATTTAGAACATAAATCAGTTGAATATCTAAATCATGGGGGAAATCAATATGATGAAATTTGCATGCAAAGCTACAGTTCTAGCGATGGTATTTACAGCATCAACTTTAAGTTTGGCTGAAGAAACAAAGCTACCATTTCCAGGAACGATTACAGGCAATGTAAACGTAGTATCTAGTTATAATCTACGTGGTATGACAAATTCACCTGAAAGTGATACACCTGCAGTACAAGGTGGGCTTGATTATACGCATGATAGTGGATTCTATTTAGGATACTGGTTTTCGACCTTAACTGCTGCATATGCAGATTTTAATACCTCACCGACTTATGTAAAAGAAGAGAAGAAGTCATTTGAAAATGATTTATATGCAGGATACAAAGGAAAAATCACAAAAGATTTGGGCTATCAAATTGGTGGGACTGTTTATTATTACTATCCAGGCTGGGAATCAACGGGTTATGAAACAATTGTCGGACTGAGCTACAAAGACTTTAATATTACTGCTCAGACATTATTAAATAATGTGACTTTTGGTAATAAAGGTGACACCTATTTCTTGGCAACTTATGCACCTAAATTAGCTGGCGGATTTACAGGTAAAGCACAAGTTGCGGCCTATTATTATGGTGATGATGATGAGTATTTAGCTTACCAAGCTAAAGCAGGAGATGTCACCAAAACTGATTTTGCTTTCCGTCACGCAACTCTTGGATTGTCACATCCTTTAGGTAATACTGGTGCAACTTGGAGTCTAGACTATATCTTCGGTGGCTATACTCGTGATGAAACAAAGCAAAAAAATAAAGTTGTTTTGGGTTTAGGTTACGCTTTCTAAGAACAATAAAAACCAAAGCGACCTATAAGGTCGCTTTTTTATGGTCTGGTTTTAAGTTGAATGACCCCGATAAGACAAGGCTTCTGTTAAATGGGTTGTTAAAATGATATCGCTTTCAGCTAAGTCGGCTATGGTTCGTGCAACACGAAGTACACGATGATAGGCGCGTGCTGAGAGATTAAGTCGCTGTTGAGCCATTTCGATGATTTTGGCTGAATTTTCATCTAATTGAGCATATTGTTCTAGTAAATTTGGAGAAAGTGCCTGATTCAAACATTGCTGTCTTAACATTTGTTTATCATAAGCTTTCATCACGCGTTGCCGCACAATTGTAGAACTTTCTGTCGGACTTTGATCTTGTAGTTCTTTGGTCTGCAAAGGTGGTACATCAATATGTAAATCAATACGATCTAATAATGGACCTGAGATACGATTTTGATAGCGTTGAATATTTTCTACTGAGCACTGGCAGCGGCTATCTTGATTAAATGCGTAGCCACAAGGACATGGATTCATTGCTGCAATAAATTGAAAATTCGCTGGAAATGTCATTTGTCTTGCCGCACGGGAGATGACGATCTCTTTCGACTCTAGAGGTTGTCTGAGAACTTCCAAAACTTTACGGTCAAATTCAGGTAATTCATCTAAAAATAATACGCCTAAATGTGCAAGTGTAATTTCGCCTGGTTTAGGTTGTGAACCGCCTCCAACTAGTGCAATCGCTGACGCAGTATGGTGTGGTGCACGGAAGGGTCGTTGTCCAAAAGTATGTTGAGCATTTGCAACTGAATAAATACTTGCGACTTCTAAATTTTCTTGAGCATTAAGTGGTGGCAAAATAGAAGGTAGCCGAGAAGCCAGTAATGTTTTACCTGTGCCAGGTGGACCTTTGAAAAGTAGAGAATGCCCACCCGCTGCTGCTATTTCTAGTGCACGACGGGGACGTAATTGACCTTTGACATCTGCAAGATCAAATTGATAGTGAGTACTTGTTAAATTTTCTTGTTTGGGTGCGGTTGATAAATGAGAAGTGCCCAAAAAGTGTGCACACACATCTTGTAAATGACTGGCAGCATAAACTTCAAACTGCGGAAATTGATTGGCTTCTTCTAGATTATTAGTAGGTACCAATAAGCGGTGTTGGGCTTGTTGGCAAGCCATCGCAATTGGCAATATTCCAGTAACAGGGCGTAAATGTCCATCTAATGCAAGTTCACCAATAAATTCAAAGCCGTCAGTACAATTTTCAGGAAGTTGACCTGAAGCAATTAAAATTCCTAGTGCGATCGGTAAATCTAGGCGGGAGCCATCTTTAGGAAGATCTGCAGGTGCTAAATTAATCGTTAAACGTTTGGTTGGAAACAAGAAACCACTGTTGATAATTGCTGATCGAACACGATCTTTACTTTCCCTTACAGCGGCTTCTGCTAAACCTACAATGGTTAAGGAGGGGAGTCCTGAACTGATATGAACTTCAACTTCGATTTGAGGGGCATGTAAACCTAATAAACCCCTCGTGTAAATTTTTGCGAAAGACATTTTATTATTGTTCCATCATGGTGCTTTATTTTTAATCATTTTTGTTGATCTCTGCGCTAAACTAGTGCTTATTTTTGATCTTGCACCATTTTTTCTAGGGTGCTCATTTGCTGTTGTAACGCAGCGAGGCGTTGGTTTGCCAAATTTAGCGCTATTTTCTGGCGCTCTAGCTCTTGTTTAGAGACTAAATCTAATTTTTCGACGCTTTCATTGAGCAAAGCACGTAAATTTTTTTCTAAATCTTTTTTAGGTTGATCAACTTGTTCAAGAATGGCTTGTAAAAGAGTTTCAATCATGAAGCGCTCAATAGGTTATATGTATTTGTAGGCAAGTGTACCATTGCTTGTAGTAATCCCATAGCCCTGTTCAACGCATTGATGCCACCGATATCTAAATTCAGTTAAACAGGAGCAAATGAAACTTATTTTCGATTGAATATCTACATCTTGACGTCCAAATAGGTTATAAAGAAAGCTCTTGCTGATGGTTTGAAAATCCCCAACCTTCAAATATTGGCATGAAAATTGAACATAAAACCTTACTGGTGAAAATAAGCCGAAGGAAAACACACATGAAGCTTGTAACTGCAATTGTAAAACCATTCAAACTCGATGATGTGCGTGAAGCACTCTCTGATATTGGTGTTCAAGGGATTACCGTAACTGAAGTAAAAGGTTTTGGTCGTCAAAAAGGTCATACTGAACTGTATCGTGGTGCAGAGTATGTCGTTGATTTTTTACCGAAAGTAAAGATTGAAATTGCGATTAGCGATGAAATGGTCGATGCGGTTATTGAATCTATCACTCGTGTCGCAAGCACTGGAAAAATTGGTGACGGTAAAATCTTTGTCACGAATTTGGAACAAGTCATCCGTATTCGTACTGGTGAAACGGGACCAGATGCTGTCTAAATTGGCACAAAGTTTGCTGAGTTAGAATTAAGAGAAATAGCTCACAAAATAAGGTTGGGGGACACGAATGAAAAAAATGCTTATGGCGCTCAGTCTATCTGGCGCACTCTTAGGTGGTTCAGCGATGGTTTGGGCAGAAGATACTGCATCAACACCCGTTGCTGAACAAACTGTAGCAGCGTCTGATACGGCGACTGCATCAACTGTGACTGTAGCAGCAGAAGCTCCTGCTCCTGTAGAAGCTACTCCAGCTCCTGCACCAGTTGCAAAAGTTGATACAGGCGATACAGCTTGGATTCTCGTTTCAACAGCACTGGTTCTGTTGATGACCATCCCTGGTTTGGCTCTATTCTATGGTGGTATGGTTCGTAAGAAAAACGTACTCAGCACCATGATGTTTAGCCTTTCTGCGGCAATTCTAGTCAGCTTAATTTGGGTTATCGTTGGTTATTCGCTTGCGTTCTCTGGTTCAGGTGCCTATGTCGGTGACTTTGCCAAATCAATGCTAAATGGCGTGGCATTTGATGCCTTAAGTGGAACTATTCCAGAAAGCTTGTTTGTTATTTTCCAAATGACTTTTGCGATTATCACTGTTGCAATTATTAGCGGCTCGATTGCTGATCGTATGAAATATTCAGCATTCATGGCGTTTATTGCAGTTTGGGTAATCTTGGTTTATGCACCAATTACTCACTGGGTTTGGGCTGCTGATGGCTGGTTATTCAAAGCAGGTGCTTTAGATTTTGCAGGCGGTACAGTTGTACATATCAACGCAGGTGTAGCTGGTTTAGTGGCTGCGTACATGTTGGGTAAACGTGCTGGTCTAGGTCGCGAATCAATGGCACCGCACAACCTTACGCTCACTGTGATTGGCGCAAGCTTAATTTGGGTAGGTTGGTTTGGCTTTAACGGTGGTAGTGCTTTAGGTGCTGGCGCTCGTGCAAGTATGGCAATTCTTGTAACGCAAGTTGCTGCTGCCGCTGCTGCATTCTCTTGGTTGATTGTTGAACGTCTGGTGCGTGGTAAGGCTTCAGTACTTGGTGGTGCATCAGGTGCGGTTGCTGGTTTGGTTGTAATCACTCCTGCGGCTGGTTTCGTTGGTGTGGGTGGTGCATTAATCATGGGCTTAATCGGTGGTGTAGTGTGCTTCTGGGGTATTACAGCACTTAAACGTCTCCTTAAAGCAGATGATGCATTGGATGCTTTCGGTCTACACGCAGTTGGTGGTATCGTTGGTGCGGTTCTTACGGGGGTGTTCTACAGTGATGAAATCATTAAAGCTGCTAACGTTGCGCTTGCTCCAACATTTGCAGGTCAATTATGGGTGCAAATTGAAGGTGTACTCGCAACGATGGTATATAGCGCAGTAGTGACTTTCATTATCCTTAAAGTGATTGATCTTGTGATTGGTATCCGCGTAAGTGCTGATGATGAGCGCATGGGTCTTGACCTTAGCCAACATGGCGAGCGTATCGAATAATTCATTATTCTTTGAAGTTTAAAAAACAGCCGAATAAGGCTGTTTTTTTATGCCTTTGGTGTGCTAGTTCAGCAATTGCAGAAACTTTGCTACACTTAAGCAAAGTGAGTAAATAATCGCACCATTATGCATTGTCCATTTTGTAACGCTGCTGATAGTAAAGTCATCGACTCTCGCCTTGCGGCTGAGGGTTGTCAAATCCGTCGTCGTCGAGAATGTACGATTTGTGGTGAAAGGTTTACCACCTTTGAAAGTTATGAAATGGTGATGCCACGAGTCATTAAATCTGATTCAAAAAGTGAACCATTTGATGAAGCAAAATTGCGCCGCTCATTGATGCATGCTTTACAGAAACGTCCTGTGACCCAGGAACAAATTGAAACGGTTTTAAGTGATATACAATCACAAATTCGCCGTTTAGGTGAGCGAGATGTAAAGTCTAGAACAATTGGTGAGATTGTGATGCAGGCTTTATTTGCACTTGATCATGTAGCCTATGTTCGTTTTGCCTCTGTTTATCAAGATTTCCAAGATGTTGAAGCATTTCGTCGTCAGATTGAGCAAATGCAACAACGTGAAAATGAAGCATAAGTTAGAGAAATCATGTCTGAGTTCACGCAAAATCATTTATCCCAAGATCAATATTGGATGCAGCAAGCAATTGAGTTGGCTCGACTAGGGCAATATTCAACCAAGCCGAATCCTAACGTGGGTTGCGTTATTGTCAAAGATGGGCAGCTGATTGGAGAGGGCTATCACCCTAAAGCGGGTCAACCCCACGCAGAAGTTTTTGCACTTCGCCAAGCGGGCGAACATGCTAAAGGCGCGACAGCTTACGTGACTTTGGAACCATGTGCAC
The DNA here is from genome assembly GCF_002165385.1 of Acinetobacter sp. WCHA39. Classification (NCBI taxonomy): domain Bacteria; kingdom Pseudomonadati; phylum Pseudomonadota; class Gammaproteobacteria; order Moraxellales; family Moraxellaceae; genus Acinetobacter; species Acinetobacter sp. WCHA39. The sequence continues at coordinate 43,003 of NZ_NHRP01000018.1, read as the reverse complement.
ATTATGGTAGAACGCCGCCTTGTGCAGAAGCATTGGTTAAAGCTCAGGTGAAGAAAGTCGTGGTCGCTTGTTCAGATCCTAACCCATTAGTCGCGGGAAAAGGCGTTCAAATTTTAAAAGCAGCGGGTATTGAAGTTGAAACAGGAATTTGTGTAGAAACTGCAAAAACGCTCAATTTGGGCTTTTTAAAAGCGATGTCTACGGGTTCGCCGTATGTGCGTTTGAAAATTGCATCAAGTTTAGATGGCCGTACTGCAATGGCTTCAGGAGAATCAAAATGGATTACTGGAGCAATCGCTAGACAAGATGTACAACATTGGCGTGCAATTTCGGGTGCTGTGATTACAGGGATTCAAACCGTTTTAGCCGATGATTGTGAGCTGAATGTACGTGAATTGGACGGTATTGAGCTAAGTACCGTGGTTCAGCCGAAGCGTATTGTATTGGATCGCCAAGGACAGTTACCACTTTCAGCGAAGATTTTGAAAAATCCTGAAACAGTGATGGTGATGACACCATTTCGTCAAGAACTTGCTGATTTAGGCGTGATACAATTGGCGCCGCAACCCTTAAGTCAATTATTGCAAACTTTAACTCATCAGTATCAAATCTATGATGTGTTGGTTGAAGCAGGTGCAACTTTATCAACGGCTTTTTTACAGCAAGGTTTAGTTGATGAAATGATCAGTTATGTTGCACCGACTTTACTTGGTCAATCTGCTCGTGCAATGTTCAATGCTGAATTGAGTACAATGGCAGAACAATTGCGTTTTGATTTAGTCGATGTAACCCAACTTGGGCAAGATATTCGCCTAAGATTGCTCCCTATCCAAGAGATGATATGAATCCAGAACCATCGGTTTATCACAAGCGTCGTCATGCAGCACGTACGACTGACGAATATCTTTTTCATCAGTTAGTACCTTATTTAGGCAATAAGCGTCGACTGCTTCATCTGATTTTGGAAGCACTTGAGATTACGGGCACACTGAATAGTAAGAAAAAGAATCCACCGATTTTTGCTGATTTCTTTGCAGGGAGTGGCGTGGTCTCACGTTTAGCACGTCAAAACGGCTATCGTGTTATTGCAAATGACTGGGAACCGTATAGCCATGCATTGAACAACGCCATTTTAGCCTGTGTTGATGCACCCGCATTTAAAGAATTAGGTGGCTATCAAAAAGCGATCGACTATTTGAATCGATTGCCAGAAGTCAAAGGCTGGGTGACACATAATCTTTGTCCACGTAATGATGATGTGTATGATCCTGCTCGTGACCGTTTGTTTTTCAAACGCCGTAATGGGATGCGTATTGATGCAATTCGTCAACAGATCGCAACTTGGCAAGCACAAGGTGCAATCAATGATGTGGAAATGAGTGCTCTATTGGCACCACTTTTATATTCGGCAAGTTTTGTTAGTAATACCAGTGGTGTATTTAAGAGCTTTCATCAGGGTTGGGGTGGTCGAACTCAAACTGCTCTAGAACGGATCGAGTCATTAATATGGCTTACACCGAGCCGTTTCTGTGAGATTGGTGATCCCAAACGACCTGCGGCTGAAATGTGGTGTGTCGATGCACAACATTTAGCCAACCAAATGAGTGGTTTCGAAGTTGATGTTGCCTATCTTGATCCACCTTATAATCAGCATGCCTACAGTAGTAATTACCATGTTCTCAATGCCCTGACTTTATGGGATCAAGTGGATTTACCATCACCTGATACCAAAGGCTTTAAGAGTGGAATTGATCGAGCATGGCGTAAAGAACGCCCAAGCCCTTATAACTCGTCTAAGTATGCGAAAGAAGCTTATGAAAAGTTATTGGAAACAATTAATGCTCGCTATATTTTGACTAGTTATTCGACTGATGGAAATATTGAACCTAAAGATTTGCTTACTGTTAATTTAAAGCGCGGCAAAGTGACTTTGTTAACTCAAGATGTACCGCGTTATCGAGTGAGTAAACAGCGTCAATCAGAACGTGCACGTGTTCTTGAATTTATTGTGATTACGGATACTCATGCGAAGTCTGGCCCTCCATTACGACAGCTTTTAGGGCAGCTATATCATTTTGCTGAGTTGGGTGGTGTTGATACGACAGGCAATAGTACTCAGCTTGCACTTTGGTAAATTCAAGTAGACACCATTTTTGGAAAAAGTGGTGTCTATTTTCTATTTTTTTCACTTTCTTGCTAATACATATAATTTTATAAAATAAATGATTGTTTTTAAATGAATTATCATTGAAATTAAGTGGGTCTTCCTGAACATCTTTTTAATTTTAAATTAATTAAAAACAATAAGTTATCTATAGTTGTTGAGTGGGTTAAACTTTTTTATTTACAAAAAATATTTTACTATTTGGTTGAAAAACTACCAGAAGAATATTGATCATTTTCGAAAATGAATATATTTTGCCGAGCTTTATTCCAGGTCATGCCTATACGCAGCACTGACCAAGAGAGGTTGTGATGAGTCGCTCGGAACCCAGCTTGTTGGGGCAATGTATAGCTGAATTTTTTGCTACCGCAGTTTTTTTATCTTTTGGTATTGGTGTCGTGGCTGCGCTTAAACTTGCAGGAGCAAGTTTAGGGCTATGGGAAATCAGCCTTGTATGGGGCTTGGCTGTAGCATTGGCTGTTTATCTATCTGCCGGTATTTCTGGAGCTCATCTCAATCCTGCTGTTACGATCGCATTAGCACTGTTTGCTGGTTTCGATAAACGTAAAGTTCCTTTCTATATTATTTCTCAAGTTTCTGGTGCTGCTTTAGGCGCACTTCTGGTCTATGGTTTGTATAGCAATCTATTTATGGATTATGAGCAAACACACCATATGGTGCGGGGGAGTGTAGAGAGTTTGGAGTTGGCTGGAATTTTCTCAACCTATCCACATCATTTATTGTCTATTGGACAGGCGTTTATGGTGGAAATGTTTATCACTATGTTATTGCTTTGGCTCATCATGGCGATTGGGGATGATCATAATGGTTTGCCACGTGGTGCTTTAGCACCAATTTTGGTGGGTTTATTAGTTGCTGTCATTGGCGCTTCTTTTGGTCCATTAACAGGCTTTGCTATGAATCCTGCACGCGATTTTGGTCCAAAAGTTGTGGCCTATTTTTCGGGCTGGGGTTCAATTGCTTTTACTGGCGGTCGTGATATTCCTTATTTTATTGTGCCTATCTTTGCACCGATTGTTGGCGCTTGCTTAGGCGTATTAGGTTATAAATTATTTTTTAGCCATTTCTTGTTAAATAATACGGTTGAGCTTAAACAGAGAGCCAATAAACGTGTCTCTGAAATGCAGTAATTTAAGATTGAAAATAATAAAAGGTGATCAATGGATCGCCTTTTTTATTGCAGGTATTTGAACTTGGAGTCCCTTGTTATCTCTAAGGCTTTGCTTTATGGTATTCGATTCACTATGGCATATATTGCATAAGATTAGGTTAGAACTCCCATGTTTACAGGCATTATTGAAAGTTTAGGTAAGGTTGAGAGCTTACAAAGTGTAGGCGGTGACGTACGTCTACGTATTCAAACTGATTTGGATATGTCTGATGTGCATTTAGGTGATTCAATTGCGACGAATGGAATTTGTCTCACAGTGATCGAGTGGGGAAGCAATTGGTATGCTGCAGATGTGTCTCGTGAAAGCTTAAATCGAACGACTTTAGGTCAATGGAAAGTAGGTCAATCAGTCAATGTCGAAAAAGCAATGTTGCCAACAACTCGTTTTGGTGGGCATATTGTGAGTGGGCATGTCGATGGTCTTGGAGAAATTACAGTTGTTCGGCAAGACGCACGTTCATTATATTTTGAAGTAACAGCACCTGTTGAATTAGCAAAATATTTAGCTGAAAAAGGTTCTGTAACTGTCGATGGGATTAGTCTGACCATTAACCATCTACGTGGCAATATTCTGAGTTTGAATCTCATCCCTCATACTGCTGAGCGTACCAATATTGGCACATGGCAAGTCGGTACAAAAGTTAATTTAGAGGTTGATGTGCTGGCACGTTATATCGAGCGCTTATTGTTGGGTGATAGAGCAGCGGAACAAAAAACTGAGTCGAACATCAGTATGGCATTTTTGGCTGAAAACGGTTTCTTAAAATAAAAAATGAAACATAAAAAAGCCCAGTTTAAACTGGGCTTTTTTATTATTTTTCATCTGAAAATTGACTATTTTTGAGGATGTATTCTATTTCGTCTTGCGCAATCGCATGTAATTTTGCTCTAAAAACTGTGACCGCTTGTTCAATCATACTTTCAGCTTCTAATTCCAGTCGGACACGCACACTTTCGAGCTCAGATAAGATTTGTTGGTCATCAATCCGAACACGTTGAGCCTGCGCATAATCAATACTTGGTTGTTCAGGATTTGGTTGATAACGTTCAGTGTGTTGAGCAATTTCTTGATCAATGTGTTGTCGAAGGGCAACAAGATTTTCCGTTTGTTGTTCGAACTGATTTAACTCATCTGCTTGCAGTTGCGCGGCATAAGCAGCTTGGGCAGCACGTTTTTCTGCCAGAGCTTTTTCCAAAGCCAATTGTTTGCGAACGCGTGCTTGTTCAATTAACTCAGCCTTTAAATGTGCATAAGCTTGATCAATACGTTGTTGAGAGCGTAGCTGAGCTTTTTCTTCGAGTTGTATCCATGTTTGGATTTGTGTTTGTGGTAACAGTAGATCACAGATACGAGCTAAATCTTCCTGATAGGTCTGACGTACCGTTTCAGGTGTATTTAACCAACGCTTTTTAAAATCCTGTCCTACATTTAATGCCACGCGACACTCCTTATACGATGCTATGGTTTACAGACCTATAATTTAAATGTGCGTGGCTCAATGCCTAAACGACGATACATCTTAAATTTCTCTCGCCCGATCTGTTTTGCAGTTTCATTATTTTCAATAATTTCGATAATGTGGCGAAAATCTTGAGTTTGTTCAAGTGCATGATTGTTAAAATTAAATACAATCCAATCATTCGATGGCGGTAATTCAGCTGAAATACACACTGGACTATTCAACTGATCAATTCCATGAGCAATAAAGCTACTTGAATCAAAACTCCATAGCTTGTTATCCAACTCATTTTGTAAATTTGAATCAACACAATACCACCAAATCTGTGGGTGCTGATTCAGAATTTTTCGACATAAACGGCAAGCACTTTCAACTTGCCGCTCAACGCTGTTTTCAAACAAATAAAAACTAACTTGTGCCATAGATTAGTTATTCGTTTCAACACGATTCGCTAAAAACTGCATCAATAATGGTACTGGGCGTCCAGTTGCACCTTTAGCTGCACCAGATAACCATGCTGTACCAGCCACATCAAGATGTGCCCAGCGGTAATCACGAGTGAAACGTTCAAGGAAACATGCTGCGGTTATTGCACCACCATAAGGACCACCAATATTGGCAATATCGGCAAATGGTGAATCAAGGAGTTCTTGATATTCTTCCATCACAGGCATACGCCATACACGGTCGAGTGATTGTTCGCCAGCAAGTTGTAATTCTTGTACCAGTTCATCATCTGGAGAGAATAGCCCACTGACGACTTTGCCTAGCGCAACAACACATGCACCTGTAAGTGTCGCAATATCAATGACAAGCGCAGGATTAAAACGTTTGATATAAGTGAGGGTGTCGCATAGAACCAAACGGCCTTCAGCATCCGTATTCAAAATTTCTACAGTTTGACCACTCATGGTCGTCACAATATCTCCAGGGCGTGTTGCATGACCTGAAGGCATATTTTCTGCTGCTGCGATCGCACCGATAACATGAATTGGGAGTTGAGCTTCGCAAAGTGCTTGCATCGTACCTAATACTGAAGCAGCACCACACATATCGAATTTCATTTCATCCATACCTAAGCCTGGTTTTAATGAAATACCGCCTGTATCAAAAGTAACACCTTTACCGACAAGTACGATAGGTGCTTGATCAGCTTTTGCCTGATATTCAAGTGTAATAATTCTGCCTGGTCGATCAGAGCCTTTACTTACAGCAAGAAAAGCATTCATCCCTAAATCAGCCATTTGCTGTTCATTCAGGATAGTGACTTTTAATAGGTCAGGGTATTGTGCTGCAAGTGCAATCGCCTGATCTGCAAGGTATTCAGGGAAGCAAATATTTCCTGGGCGATTGCCTAAATCTCGAGCGTAATTTTGTCCAGATTGAACTGCGTGGACGAGCTTTAATTGAGCATCATCAAGTACAGTTTCATTTGCAACTAGATTAATGGTTTCTAAGATGAACTCATTTTTTTTAGATTTAAATTCATCATAGGCATAGGCTGCTTGGGTTAAACCTAAGGCAAATAGGTAATGTAAATCAGTTGGTAATGCGCTGAGATCTACAGTGATTTGTCTAAATTTATTTTGTGATGATTTGATAATCGTTTGTGCGAGTTTTGCTAATTTTGTCGCTTTCAATTCAGCACTTTTGCCTAAACCGAGTAAATGTGCATTGGCTTGTACAGCGATATTGGTAATCAGGGCAATATTTTCATTAAAACCAGCTTTGAATTGTGTGGCATTCAAAACATCTTCTAGATGATTGATTTGATAACTATTTAAGTTCTGTTGTAATTGTTCTGAATCAACCAAAATCCACAAAGATTCACTAGACGACTGTGTTGGGAATGCGGTATGAAGGGTAAATTTCATTGTTTGTATAGAACCTAAGCAGCGAAAAAGAAAGATAAGTCCATTAAACACTTTCAGATATGAGGTTGCAATCCGCAACAAGCGATAGGTTTTATATTTTTAACATTCGGGTAAACTAGCACTACCCCTCGATTGGTCTATTTTTGGAAGCATTACTTTGATTATTCGGCGTTATCTCGTCAAACAAGTGGTCTCCACCTCTTTGGTTGTGACTGCTTTGCTCACTTTAATTATTATGGGTGGGCAGTTAATCAAGATTTTTGGGCGAGCTGCACAGGGGCGTTTAGACGCTAGTGTGTTGCTGAGTATCATTGCTTATCGTTTGCCAGAGTTTCTAACTTTAATTTTGCCATTGGGTTTCTTTATTGGACTTATGCTGGTTTTTGGTCGTCTATATGTTGACCATGAAATGGCGGTTTTAAATGGTAGTGGTGTTAGCCGTAATCAATTAGCCAAACTTTTATTGCCGATGACATTTGTTTTTTTGATCGTCCAAGCAATATTAATGTTTTGGGGTTCATCATCTGGAATTCGTGCTTACGAAAGCTTGATGCAAACACAAGCAGTGCGAGCAGGTTTTGATTTGGTCCGACCTAAAGAATTTATTTCTTCAGGTCCTTATACCATTTATGCAGGTTCACTTTCCGAAGATCGAAAAAATTTAAAAGATATTTTTTACTATCAGAAAGCCGATCGTGAAGATAAACCAGATGTGATGATTTTAGCCAAAGAAGCGACACGTGTCGAAATGGCAAATGATACGGCGAATGTTGTTGATTTAGTTCAAGGTCGTCGTTACGAAATTTATCCGAATCAGCCACGCTATACCCAAGCAGAATTTCAATCTTATCGCTTACGTTTAGAGAATGATAAAGACGTTAAGTTTGAAAGCGATGATGTTGAAGCTTTATCCATGTCTAAGCTATGGGAAAGACGTGATGACCCTGTTATACGCAGCGAGCTTGGTTGGCGTATCTTTGGTCCATTTGTGATTATTGTTGGATTGATGCTTGCGGTTGCGTTATCTGAAGTAAGTCCACGTCAAGGTCGATATTATCGTCTTATTCCATCTATATTTATTTTTGCTAGCCTTATTGTATTAATGATCGCAATTCAGACACGAATTAGTAAAGGTGAGTTAGACATCTGGGCTTATCCTGTCGCATTAATGATTTATGCTATTGCGGCGGCAATTTTTGCACGGAAACAAAAGTTAGCACCAAAACTTAAGAAAAGTATTCAGCGAGTGGGGTTGTAATGTTAGCACGTCGAATAGTCGCCAAACATGTGACAAAAACTACAGTCCTTGCAATGCTAGGCACAACGCTCGTATTATCTTTTTTACAAATATTATTCACTTACTTAGGTGAATTAGGCTCGCTGAAACCAACTTATAATGCATGGCAAGCTTTCCTATATGTGATATGGGGCGCACCGAGTTATTTGTATGATATTTTACCTGTTGCAGCGTTAATCGGCTCTGTTTTAGGTTTGGGTGCTCTTGCTTCGAATAGTGAACTGATCGTCATGCGTTCAGTTGGTATCAGCCTGTGGCGTATTGTGGGTTGGGTAATGCGCTCAGCTTTACTTTTAATTGTAATGTCTTTTGTATTAAGTGAATGGGTCATTCCTTATACCAATGAAAAAGCACAAAGCATTAAAAAACAACGTAGCGTAGCGGCTTTAGGTGAGGTAAAAGGTTATTGGTCACGTGAAGGCCAACGTTTTATCTATATTGATTATGCGAATTCCCAAGGTCAATTACGTAATATTCAAGCGATTGATTTTGATCAGAACTATCGATTGCAGTCCTTTGTCACTGCTGAAAAAGGCCAATTTTTAAAAGATGGTCAGTGGACTTTAGACAAATCACATCAGGTTGATTTACTTGCTCAAGGGAATGCGATTAAAACGGATCACGAGCAACAAGCGTTAGGATTGGCTTTACAACCTAAATATGTACATATGGTGACTTTGGACCCAGACGATTTATCTCCAAGTCAATTGATTAGTTTTATGCAGTATTTATCAGAGTATAGCCAAGTTCCAAAGACTTATGAGTTAGCCTTTTGGAAAAAAGTCACGTCTCCATTTGCACTGATTACGTTGGTTCTTATTGCCTGCTCATTTATTTTTGGCCCATTGCGTCAGCAGTCGATGGGTTTTCGCTTGGTTATCGCACTTTTCACTGGGTTAGGGTTCTTCTATTTACAAGACTTTTTAGGTTATGCAAGCTTGGTTTATGCACCGTCACCTGCTTGGTTCGTATTATTACCAGTGGTATTGATGTTCATGATGGGTAGCTATTTATTATATCGAGCAAGGTAGAAAATTAGATTTCTATGCACATTAAAATTATATCTGGTGGGCAAACTGGAGTTGATAGAATTGCTTTAGATGCCGCATTAGATTTTAGGAGTACCGTGTGGTGGTTGGTGTCCCGAGGATCGAATGGCAGAAGATGGAAGAATTCCAGATAAGTATCCTTTAATTATAATATAAAGATGATTCCCGATGCTTTTGATTGATGAAAGCCATCAGTAACGCCATAGAGAATTACAGTAAATTTGGGTAAAATACGCCGATCAAATGATAGACAAACAGAGAGTCCATTATGACGGATGCAAATGCTGGCAAAATTCCTCACGTTCTTGTAATTATGGATGGTGTAGGACATCGTGAAGCAGTTGAGGATAATGCATATTTAGCAGCAAAAACACCAAATCTGACTGCGATGAAAGCAAAGCATCCAAATAGTTTGATTTCAGGTTCTGGCGAAGATGTAGGCCTACCTGATGGACAAATGGGCAACTCTGAAGTTGGTCATATGAACTTAGGTGCAGGTCGTGTTTTGTATCAGGACTTTACACGGATTACTAAAGATATTCGGACAGGTGCTTTTTTTGAGCATGAAGTGTTAGTTGATGCGGTTGAAAAAGCCAAAGCAGCGAATGGTGCCGTTCATGTCATGGGGTTGTTGTCACAAGGTGGAGTGCATTCGCATGAAGATCATATTGTGGCGATGTGTGAGCTAGCATTAAAACGTGGCGCAACAGTATATCTACACGCTTTCCTTGATGGTCGTGATACCCCTCCACGTAGCGCAAAACCTTCATTAGAAAAATTCGATGCTTTATTTGCTCAGTATCCAAATCAAGGTCGTATCGTTTCGATGATTGGTCGTTATTTTGCAATGGATCGTGATAACCGCTGGAATCGTGTTGAACTCGCTTATCGTTTAATGACAGAAGGCGAGGCAGTCCGTGTTGTAAACTCAGCTGTAGAAGGTTTAGAGCAAGCCTATGCAGCAGAAGAAAATGATGAGTTTGTTCAAGCAACACGTATTGGTGAAATTGCCAAAATCCAAGATGGCGATAGTGTGGTTTTCATGAACTTCCGTGCTGATCGTGCGCGTGAAATCACCCGTGCCTTTGTTGAGAAAAATTTTACTGGGTTTACGCGTAAAGTCGCTCCAAGTTTATCTAAATTTGTGATGCTAACACGCTATCAGGCAAGTATTGATGCGCCAGTTGCATACATGCCAGAAGAGCTTAAAAATTCCATCGGTGAATATTTATCTGGTTTGGGCAAAACTCAATTGCGTATTGCTGAAACAGAGAAATATGCACATGTGACATTCTTCTTCAGCGGTGGTCGTGAAGATGAATATCTGGGAGAGAAGCGTATTTTGATTCCTTCTCCGAATGTCGCAACCTATGATCTAAAACCAGAAATGAGTGCTTATGAAGTCACTGATGAGTTAGTAAATGCTATTAATTCGGGTGAGTTTGACCTTCTGGTTGTCAATTACGCCAATGGTGATATGGTCGGACATACTGGTGTATTTGATGCAGCAGTGAAAGCGGTTGAAACTGTTGATACGTGTTTAGGTCGTGTCTATGAAGCAGTAATGGCAAACAAAGGTCATATGTTAATTACAGCGGATCATGGTAATGTAGAGCAAATGCAAGACTACGACAGTGGACAAGTTCATACACAACATACCACTGAATTGGTGCCATTTATTTATGTGGGCCCAACTCAAGCAACGATTGCAGAGGGTGGTGTATTGGCTGATGTTGCACCAACATTACTTCATTTGATGAATATTCCAGTACCTTCCGACATGCAAGGCAAGAATTTAATTACTTTAAAATAAGGTGAACTTATGACCCAACACAACAACATTTATCGAGGCTTGTTTGCGAGTTTGTTGATGTGTTGGGGATCACATACGTTATCTGCACCTATTACACATGCCTCAGGATGGGGGGAAGAGACTACAAGTCGAAATGCTGAAGTGCCACTTGAATCTATTCAGCAATTTGTACAGATTTATGGGATTGTGAAAGATAACTACGTTGATAAAAAAACAGACGATGCACTTTTTCAGCAAGCAATCAAAGGGTTAGTGAGCGGTTTAGATCGTTATTCGCGTTATTTATCCGCCGAAGAATACCGCCAGCTTATTCAATACACTGAAGGTGATCTGGCTTCTGTTGATTTCAATTTAAATTATGATGCTCATAATCGTTTATGGCAAATTCAAGACCTAAAATCAGGATCTGATTCTAGTAAGTTGGGTTTGCGTAATGGACAAGCCATACTCAAAGTCGATAATCAAGAATTAAAGAGTTTAAATCAGGATCAAGTACAAGGTCTGCTGTATGGCTCGATTGGCAGCACCCTGCAAATACAGCCTGAAAACAGCAATAGTACGGTGATTTTGGTTCGAAATAAAAAAGTTGAGACAGATATTGAACCTGTTTTACTACATAATCAGGTGCTTGTACTTAAAATTAGAGTGTTTCAACAAGATACAGCAAATGAAATTAAACGTTTAATCGAAGAATATAGTACAACTAAACTCAAGGCTGTCGTTCTTGACCTGCGTAATAATCCAGGTGGTTTATTGTCGGCTGCTGTTGAATCAACAGATTTATTCTTGAATCAAGGATTAATTGTGACGACAAAAAGTCGTTCAGAAGGAGATCAACAATTTCAGGCTTTACCCTCAAATGAATTTCAAAATATAAAATTAGGTATCTTAATCAACCATCGTTCAGCCTCGGCAGCTGAAGTATTCACCGCAGCATTAAAAGAACATAAACGTGCGTGGGTTGTAGGGGAAAATAGCTATGGAAAAGGTGTAGTACAGAAATTATTTCCATTACCGAGTGGCGCAGCACTGCAAATGACGGTCTCACATTATTACACGCCCAATGGGAATATGATTGAAGGTCAAGGGATTCAACCGAATCAAAGTTATCCGTTGTTACCTGAAATGAAAGAAGATGGTTATTTGGAACATGTCACAGATTTGGTTCTAAAAAGTAAAATTTAATTAAAAATAAAGCCCCTATTTAGGGGCTTTATTTTTAAGACTATTCATCATCTTCTGTATCTAAACCAAATTTTTTCAAACGATAACGTAAAGAACGGAAAGTCATTCCTAATTTCTTTGCTGCTAACGTTCGGTTCCAATGGGTTAAATTCAGTGCATTGAGAAGAATCTCTTTTTCAATATTTTCTAAATAGAGCTCCAGTCCTTCAGATGGTAGCTTTTTAGAACCCATAGGGCTAGTGCTTACCGCATGATCATTTTCATCTTGTGTTGAAAATGAGACTGTTGGCGTTGCAATAGGGCTACGTAGAGGAGCTGTTTGTAGATGAGCTAGATCAATGGTTTCATCATCACTGAGCGTAATTGCACGTTCAATAATATTTCGAAGCTCGCGTACATTACCTGGAAAATATTGTTGCAATAAGAATTGTTCAGCACGAGAAGAAAGGGTTTTGACTGAGACTTCCCATTCTTGGCTGATTTTCTGAATAAAGTGATTTGCTAACAATAAGATATCTTGCCCACGTTCACGTAAAGGAGGTAATACAATATCCATGACGTGAATACGGAAGAATAAATCTTGTCTGAAACGACCTTGTTGCACTAGTAATTCAAGATCTTGATGACTCGCACTGATGACCCGGAAATCAACATCAATTTCTTGATCTGAGCCGACAGGGCGAATTTTCTTTTCTTGCACTGCACGAAGCAGTTTTACCTGCATACTTAAGGGTAATTCAGCGATCTCATCTAAGAATAAACTACCCCCATGTGCGGAAAGAATTAAACCTTGTTTGTCTTGGGTTGCGCCTGTAAAGCTGCCCTTTTTATGACCAAATAGTTCACTTTCCATTAACTCTGTTGGAATAGCACCACAGTTGATCGCAATAAAAGGTCCTTCACTACGGTTACTCAGACGATGAACTAAATTGGCAACAACTTCTTTTCCTGTCCCTGATTCACCGGTAATAAAGACAGGGGCTTGAGATCGAGCAATTTTCTTTAAAGCAATTCGTAATTGCTGAATGGGCGTAGATCGACCAATGAGCAGTTTATTTTCTAATGCGCTTTCAGCAGCTTCTTGTTCAGGCTGTGGTCGATTCAATGCTTTTTGAATCAACTGGTCTAAATGTGTTTGATTAACAGGCTTGCTGACAAAATCAAATGCACCCGCTTTCAATGCCGCAATGGCAATATCCATATTGCCATAGGCTGTCAGTACCGCAATCGGTGTGTTGGGATAGTTCTGCGTTACATGTTTAACTAAATCGAGACCATTGCCATCTGGGAGATTCAAATCTGTTAAACAGGCATCGTACTGAAACTCGGTAAAGAATTTTTTTGCTTGCTCTACACGATAGGCAAGATGGGTTTTAATGCCCATTCGTGCAAGCGTCATTTGCATGAGGAGACATAAGTCTTCTTCATCGTCTACGAGTAAGACGAGCGGTTGTTTAGTTGCCATTTCCCCGAGAAACCTAATCTGAATCAATGAATTTTTGAGCATTCAATCCTGAAACATGCTCCTTGTTGTCGCTCTACGTAAGTGAGCTTTGCATGATTTGCCTCACAAAAGCTGTGAGACAAATACAATCCTAAACCAGTTCCTTTAATTTCGGTACTAAAAAATGGTTTGAATAGCTGAGAAATATCTCGTTTTGCGACACCCGTACCAAAATCAATGACATCAATACATGTTCTGCCATCTTTTAAGTCTACATTCACTTCAATAAATTGAGCATCAGCTGCATTGTGCCGCAGAGCATTTCGAATCAGGTTAATTAGAACTTGGCGTAATTGTTTCTCATCAAAAAGAATATGAATGCGTTCTGCAAGATTGAGTTTAATCATATGTTTCGCATCGACTAGATCTTCATTCAATAGGCTCTCAAAAAAATCAGCCAATTGAATGACTTGTGGCTCAGTTGGTTTGTTGCGCGCCATGCCTAATGTATCTTGCACAATATTATCAATACGTCTAGCTTGTTTGCTAATCATACGACAGAGCATTTCTTGTTGATGACTGTCACTTTCTTTAAATAATTCATTGGCCTGTACAATCGCCGCTAAAGGGTTGCGAATTTCATGTGCAATACTTGCAGAGAGTTGACCGAGCGCGGCGAGTTTTAATTGTTGAACTTGCTGCGTGAGTTTTTGTGTATCTTTCAAGATAAGTAAAATTAATGATTGTTCGGGGACGATTAGGTGTTTAACACGGATATTGATTGTGTAAGGACTTTGTTGTGATTCAAAACTAAATTCTTCACCATCTTTTAAGTCGCTGAGCTGAATCAATTCAAATAGATCTGGTTGCCATTTGATTAAAGGGGTTTTCTCTGTGGACATCGAAAAATGAACACCCAGTAGGGTATTGGCGGCGGGATTGCTCAGTACAATATGGTTGCTTTCATCCAGAACCAGATAGCCATCCTCAATTTGTTCGAGAATATAACGGTTAATATTCTGGAGTTGATGGATCTCGATAGATTGGTGGAAAGTTAAGGTTTCCAGAATTTTAAATCGTTGCACCGCAATACGGCCAATCGCATGCACCACAAAAAATAGAAAGGCAAGGAGAGCGCTATTACCGAGATGATTTAAATTATTGTAGTCAAAAAAGTTGCCCAGAAAACGCTGATAAATCACCATAATTACCGCAAACAGCGTCACGATTAAGGACAACTGGGCATTCAGTAAAATGGCAGAGGAAAAAATGATGATGACGTACAATAAGCTTAATTGTAAGTTCGGACCGCCTGCCGAAAAGGTAATCACACTTAAACAGATCACGTCTATAATAAAAATAAAAATGAGCTGTTTGCTGATTTGTAATGGAACTATTTTTAGTAAAAAAAGCTGAAAAATATTAAAGCTGATATAACAAATCAGAGTGTAAAAATATAAAAATGGATAATCATAATTGGTAGCAAGCTGCTCTGCGGTAAGTAAGTAAATAAGGATTAGACTGATTGAAATAATCAGTCGATATCCACTATACCAAATTCCGAGCCGATAAACGGTTTGGGACACTGAGGACGCAATTTTTCCCAACATAAGCGATCACTTAATATGATTAAGGTTTAATGAGTCCATAACGGATGGCGAGATGGGTTAACTTTACATCACTATCAATTGCTAGTTTTTCGAAAATGCGGTAACGATAAGTATTTACGGTTTTAACACTAACAAATAATTTATCGGCGATTTCTTGAGCACTAATACAATTAACCACCATCATTGCGACTTGCATTTCACGCTCAGAAAGTGCGTCAAAAGGTGATTGTTGCGTATCTGAAAGATAAGAACTCGCAAGCTGTTCAGCAATATCTGCACTGAAATATTTACCACCTTGCATCACTTTATTGATTGCACGTACCATTTCTGAAATAGGCGCGCCTTTTGTAATATAGCCTTTTGCACCTGCTTTTAATAACAACGATGGATAAGGTTCTTCCGCTAAACCACTGACAGCAATCACTTTAGTCTCAGGTGCTGTTTGTAAAAGGCGACGTGTTGTTTCTACGCCACCAATTCCTGGCATATTGACATCTAATAGTACAACCTGAGGATGCTTTAATCGAACTAAAGCAATCGCTTCTTCTCCAGATTCAGCTTGTCCAATGACTTCTACATCTGGGTGGTCTTCCAACATACGACAAATGCCTGTACGTACGAGTTCATGATCATCAACAACGAGAACAGTGATCAAGAAGACCTCCTTTTTTTCAAAAAAACGTTTTTTTTGTTACATAAAGAAAAATGAGCTTGCAATCAAACGACAAAATTAGCAATCCTATTCTCCATGTTTAGAGAATAGTTGTACACAATTGTGTCTATAAAAGCTTTACCCGATTTGTTCAAATGTAAGGCATAATGTTATTAAGCGCAAATGTGCAGCGTCCCGAGTTGAGTATTGTGTCGTGAAAAATTCTAAAAAATCTATCATGCATGCCTTGAGCATGTCTATTTTGTTGGCGCTTAGTTCAACAAGTTATGCTGAGCTGGTTGTAAACAACAATCCAGCCTCTACAAGTGCGAATAGTTCTTCAGCTTCGTTAAATTGGTCTGCAAGTGATGCAAGCCAATTAATGCAAGATGATGATTCATTAGAGATCAGCCCGCAAGGTTCAACTTCGGTTACAACCACTTTACGAAGTGGTGGTTCTGCAAGTATTAGTTCATCTGCAACGCCACAAAAAAGCAGACAGATTCGAGATACCTCTCATTTCAGTAGCCAACCCGCTGTAAATGCACGTGCAGCCTTGGTGATGGATGCACAAACGGGCGAAGTACTGTTTAGTAAAAACAGTAATATGTCGGTACCGATTGCCTCAATTACCAAATTGATGACGGCTGTGATTACCGCAGATGCACGTCTGAATATGTCGGAAGAAATCACGCTACAGCAAATTGACTTTGCGGGTGCAGGTGGAAAGAATTCAAGTTCGACCTTGAAAGTAGGCGATACCATGAATCGAGCGGAACTTTTGTTATTCGCTTTGATGAAATCAGAAAATCCTGCTGCGGCAGCATTAGCGAGGACTTACCCAAGCGGACGTTCAGCATTTATTGCTGCGATGAATGCCAAAGCAAAACAATTAGGAATGACCTCAACCCGTTATGCAGAGTCAACAGGTTTAGATCCTCATAATGTTTCTTCCGCACGTGATCTTGGTATTTTGGTGAGTGCTGCTTCTCAATATGGCTTGATTCGTCAATTTTCTACCACGCCAACTTATGATTTTAATTTAGGTTATCGTGTGCTTAAGTCAAATAATACCAATGCCTTAGTGCGTAATGGTGGTTGGAATATTAATCTATCTAAAACAGGATATATCGGTGAGGCTGGGCGCTGTGTGGTCATGCATGCAACTGTTAATTCACGTCCTGCTGTAGTCGTGCTATTGGGGGCTTCAACTTCTCAAGCACGTACCAATGATGCAACCAACTTATTAACTTGGCTGAGTACTTTACCGAAAAGAATTTAATTACTTACGAACGTAAAGCTCCTCATATGAGGAGCTTTTTTATATAACGTAACGACATTTTATGACGTAAAAAATGCTTTATCACTTTTATTTTGAGTGATTTTTGTTAGATTAGCATTTCAGACATTAATATTTATTTTGATTTCAAAAAAGCTAAAATTGGGGAAATAAGATGGCGACTTATGTGGTTCGTGCCAAGTATTTTGGTTATAACGATGAAGTTTTCTACGTAGCTGGCAATCGTATTGCGAATGTTTTTGATAATAAGCAACAGGCTGAATTAGCTTATAAAAAACTTGAGATAGATGGAGCGCGTGATTTTGCATTATATGAAGTTGAATCCCTTTTTGATGCTGATGAAGCATTATTGCAGCAATTAGATGACTTCGTATATTCACGTTGTGGTGAACATATTTGCGAAGAAGGGGATATTTCTGACGATGTATTACCTGCAAGTTTAAGTGACGATGATACCTTTGAATTTATTCAGCTTGCTGGAATGCAAAAATTCCAATTGGTTGAATTCGAAAATGAAGTCAAGTTTTATAGTTTATGGTCTGTAAAAAAACAACAATGGGTGGAGGAGCATGATGAATGCTTTGCGGGTTTAATATATTCAGAAAGTTTAGATGATTTTAAATCTAAAGTTGAGCATATTTTTGCTGATTATGATTATTCAGCAATTGAAATAAAAGGCAGCTTGGATGAACTTTCAGCCCAACCGATTTTATTGCAAGCAATGATTAGTACACAATCTGGTTTAAGTTATGATGAAGCAAAACAAACTCTTGTCATTGATGCTTGGCAAGATGAAGCATTGTATGCTGTGAATTCGCTATTGAAGCAACCTTTGTTTGAAATTAAAGAAATTAATCTAGAAGAAATTCAAAAAATTGAAAAAGACTTAGCAAAACAATACAGCTATGATGAAGATTATGAATATGAAGAATAAAATCATGTTCTAGTTAATAAAAAACCAGTTGCTTGCAACTGGTTTTTTATTACTAAAAATTTATTCTTACATATTTGAAAGAATAGAATCTTTAACTTGATCCATCGTTGCATCGATGGATAACATCACAGCATCCGCACATTGTTTGATTGCTGTATCTGGATCTTTCAAACCGTTACCTGTCACAGTACATACGATCACAGAACCTTCAGCAATTTTACCTGCTTTGATGTCACGAATAGCACCACCGATAGAAGCAGCAGAAGCTGGCTCTACGAAAACACCTTCATACATAGAAAGTAAGCGTTGAGCTTCAAGAATTTCGCTATCTTGAAGTTCATCGAACCAACCTTTCGAATCACGTACAACTGCTTTTGCATGATTCCAGCTTTGTGGATTACCAATACGAATAGCCGTTGCAACGGTTTCTGGACTTTCCACTGGAGCACCACGTAAGAATGGCGCTGCACCAGAAGCTTGATAACCAACCATCGTTGGTAAGCCTTCAGGTTTAGGACCCGTGAATTGATCTGTTGCTGCATCATAGATGACTTGTTCGAACTGATCAGCAGGTTGATTTGCTACTGCTTCTGTATAACCCATCCAGTGTGCAGTGATATTTCCTGCATTACCAACTGGTAAGCAGTGGTAGTCAGGTGCACGGCCCAATGCTTCTACAATTTCATAAGCAATCGTTTTTTGACCTTGCAAACGGTAAGGGTTGATTGAGTTTACGATAGTCACAGGCGCTTGATCTGCTACTTCTTTTACGAGGCGCATACCGTCATCGAAGTTACCGCGGATTTGCATGGTGATCGCACCGTACATCATTGCTTGAGCCATTTTACCCATTGCAATTTTGCCTTCAGGAATTAAAACAAAGGCTTTAATTCCTGCACGCGCTGCATATGCTGCTGCAGCAGCAGAAGTATTTCCAGTGGATGCACAGATAATCGCTTTTGAACCTTCTTCAACAGCTTTTGTTACAGCCATCGTCATACCACGGTCTTTAAATGAACCTGTTGGGTTAAGACCTTCGTACTTCACATAGATTTCAACGTTTTTGCCAATAATACGTGGAATATTCTCAAGTTTAATAAGAGGAGTATTTCCTTCACCTAGAGAAATTGCACGTGTAGTTGCAGACACAGGTAAACGGTCACGATAACGATCTACAAGACCAGTATAACGATTGGCATTCGACATGATGGTGTTCCAATATGAGGTAGAGCGGGGAGAGGGAATGCATTTTCCCTCAACCTGATTAACTATCGAGCGATTCTAAACGAATTCTTACGATTTCGCCACGAATAGCTGGTAATGCTTGAATTTGAGCAAGTGCTTCATCCATTTTTGATTCAACAATTGGGTCTGTCAAAATCACGATAGGAATCAAATCTTTCAAGCGAGATTGCTGCATGATCGCATCGATGCTGATACCAGCACGGCTAAGGATGGTGGTTATATCAGCGAGTACGCCCGTTTGGTCTTCAGCATTTAAACGGATGTAGTATCCAGTCGTCATTTCTTCACGACTCAGGATAGGCATGTTCGTTAGTGCTTCAAATGCTAATTGTGGAATCGTTCCTGCACCATCTTCGGTATAAGAAATATCACGTACGATATCAATCACATCAGCAACAACTGCAGAAGCCGTTGGACCAGCGCCAGCACCAGCACCATAGTAAAGCGTTGGGCCTACGGCATGTGCTTGTACCAATACCGCATTTTTAACACCGTTCACATTGGCAATCAGTTGTTCTGCTGGAATCAGTGTAGGATGAACACGTAACTCAATACCATTACTTGCACGACGTGCAATACCCAAATGTTTGATACGGAAGCCAAGTTCTTCAGCATATTTCACATCTTGTGCGGTAATTTTGCTAATGCCTTCTGTGTAGACCTTATCAAACTGTAATGGGATACCAAAAGCACATGACGCCAAGATAGTGAGTTTGTGCGCAGCATCAATGCCTTCTACATCAAAAGTTGGATCTGCTTCAGCATAACCGAGTTCTTGAGCTTCTTTGAGCACATCATCAAATGCACGGCCTTTTTCGCGCATTTCAGTCAGAATGAAGTTACCTGTACCATTAATGATACCTGCAAGCCATTGAATATGGTTTGCAGCTAGACCTTCACGAATGACTTTAATAATTGGAATACCGCCAGCAACCGCTGCTTCATAAGCGATTTGAACAGCATTATCTTCAGCTGCTTTAAACAACTCATTACCATGTTCTGCAAGTAGTGCTTTATTGGCAGTGACAACTTGCTTGCCATGTTTGATGGCTTCCATGATAACTTCATAGGCAGGATGAATACCGCCCATGACTTCAACGACTACATCAACATCAGGTTGACGTACGATGTCCATGAGATCATCACTTTGTTTGATCCCTTCGAGTTGTAAATCTGGACGTGGACGGCGTGTGCCTACATGTGTAATTTGAATTTCGCGACCGGTACGGCGTTTAATTTCAGCAGCATTTTCTTGTAATAATTTAAGGGCTCCACCACCTACAGTACCAAGACCGAGTATCGCCAGACGAACTGGTTTCACGTCACACTCCATTTTATTCAATCATTTTAATGAAGCTTGATCATAGCTAAAAAAGTGCGCAGACACTAGGGCTAAGATCATCTTTAATCTGTCGCCCGAGTCTTGGTGAGGTGGTGTAGAGAATGTTTTATTTTTCTAGGCGTTTAATGATTTCATCTGGAGTCATGTATCCACCTAAATACACACCTTCAACATTATAAATTGCAGGTGTGCCATTCACGCCCATATTTAAGCCTAATTGATATTGATCACGAACTGGATTTTTACATTCTGCTGATGCAACTGGTAAGCCTTGCGCAGCTTGATCGAATGCAGCTTTACGATCTTGACTACACCAAATCGCTTGCATGGTTGGCATAAATTGCTCTCCGCGTGGCCATGCGATGTAACGGACTTCAATGCCTTTCGCATTAATTTCGGCAAGATGTTCATGTAGTTTGTGACAATAAGGACAGCTTGAATCAGTGAATACATAAATGACGTGTTTCGCTTTACCCCCTTGTGCTGGGTAAACGATAAGGTCTTCTGTTTTGAGTGCTGCTAAGTGCTTTTTATTTTCAGTCGCTTGTAAAGCTTCACTCACATTTTTTAATTGTTTTTCACCAAGACGAATGACATCACCTTGAATGATATATTGCCCATCACTGGTCGCATAAACTGATCCCATGCCTTCTAGGCTCACCCAAAATAAATTTGGAACCTCAGTTTTTTTAATGGCAAGAATTTTGGCATTAATATTGGCGGTTTTAAAATGTTTTTCTAAAGTAGAAACCAGACGTTGTTGTGCATTACGTTCATTTAAAGTTGATGCTTCACCCGTGGCTGGTGCACTCGCCGTCAGAGCATCAGGCTTTTGTGCTGAATTTTCTTTTGAACAAGCGCTGATCAAAAGTGTTGAGGTTAATGCACATGCAATGAACAACTGAGACCGAGTAAACAACATAAACAACCTTTGATACTGTATTTATAAGCTTGCCCAAGCATACCAAAAATTTAAACTGAGTTCGTTAAATCTTGCTGATGCCATGTGAATGAAATCATGTTGATTGATAAAAGGTAGTTTTATCCTCTTGGATGGTATTTGTTATGTAGTTCTTGCATCCGATGCTGAGCAACATGCGTGTAAATTTGAGTAGTTGATAAATCACTATGGCCAAGTAACATTTGTACAACACGTAAATCAGCACCATGATTGAGTAAATGTGTTGCAAACGCGTGTCGTAAGGTATGTGGGGATAGTTCAGCGAGAATATTCGCTTGTAGTGCATAACGTTTAATCGCATACCAAAAATTTTGCCGACTCATGATGCCGCCATGTTGCGTCAAAAATAAATAATCCGTACTACTTTTATAGAGCTGAGGTCGTGATTCGGCGAGATATTTTTCGATCCACTCACAAGCGTGTTGTCCGAGAGGGACGAGGCGTTCTTTATTGCCTTTACCTGTAATACGAAGAAAACCCTGTTTTAGATTAATCAATTCCAAACGTAAATTAAGTAGTTCTGATACACGTAAGCCACAGGCATATAACACTTCAAACATTGCTCGGTCACGGAGACCAAGCGCCGTATTGACATCGGGTGCATTGATTAATGCTTCTACATCTTGTTCTGATAAATCTTTAGGTAAAGCACGTCCAATTTTAGGAGAACGATGGTTTGCAACGGGATTATCATCTCTTAGTTTCTGTTCTCTCAGAAATTTATAAAATTGACGTAAAGCAGACAAGCAGCGTGCAATGGAGCGTGGGCTTTTGCCTGCTTTAGTGAGTGCAATTAATACATCAGCAATATCATCACTGGACCATTGCGTTAATGTCACATTTGGATGTAACTCAGCACATTGAATAAGATCTGATAGATAGGCATTACGTGTATGTGGACTCACGGTTTGCGCCACTAAATAATCACGAAAACCGTGTAAAAAACTGAGATGTTCTGGAATTGTGACTGCAGTTGGAATACGAGGTTTTTTATTTAACATAATCAGAAAAGTCCTTCATTCAACTGCACTGTAAAAGAAAAATGAATTGTTGTCGATCTGTCACAGAAGCGAATGCCATTGAGATTGTTTTTGGTAATTATTCTCATTTGCCTGTATACTCTTGGAGAAAAGAGTTTAGGGTTAGAAGCGGTGCGATTGTCAGCATTAAAAGTCAAGCAAACGGCGATGATTACTAAAGTGAATCGCTTAGTCGATGATACCGAACAGCCAGACCTTGTGGCTATTCGTTTAGAGAGTTTAGGCTTTGTGCCTGGTACACAAGTACAGGTGATCACCAAAGGTATTTTTGGTGGCGATCCGATTCTAATCCAAATTGGTTTTACTCGTTTTGCATTACGTAAAACTGAAGCCGATAAAATTGAAATCCAATTTGAAGGAGCACCTGCATGAGTGATGCGTTACGTGTTGCCCTTGTGGGAAATCCAAACTGTGGTAAGACTTCTTTATTCAATCACTTAACTGGAACACGCCAGAAAGTTGCCAATTATGCAGGGGTCACAGTAGAGCGTAAGGTTGGACATTTTCAGTTGCCTTCAGGTCGAAATGTTCGAGTACTTGATTTGCCTGGAACATATAGTTTGCAAGCAACAAGCCCTGATGAAGAAATCACGCGTGATGTGTGTGAAGGTAAAATTGCTGAAGAAGGGCAGCAAGATGCATTTTTATGTGTTGTTGATGCGACTAATTTAAAGCTTCATCTTGGATTAGTGCTAGAAATTATTGAGTTAGGGCGTCCGATCCTTGTTGTGTTAAACATGATGGATGAAGCACGTCGCCGTGGAATTCAAATCAATACTCAAAAATTATCAGAGCGATTGGGCGTTCCCGTGGTTGAGACAGTCGCTGTGCGTAACTCAGGTATTGAGAACTTACTGCACGCATTAGATCAACAAAAATATACAGTGCCCCATACCGAACTCAGTGGTTTAACGGGTGAGCATCATCAAAAGATCCAAATTATTTTTAAAGATGTGGTGAACTTTGTTGATCAGGAAGATAAGCGAACCGATTTTCTCGACAAAATATTTTTGCATCCTGTATTGGGCTTATTAAGCCTTGCTGTGATGATGTTTATTGTGTTCCAAGCTGTATTTGCTTGGGCAGCTCCATTTATGGATGGGATTGAAAGCTTTTTCGGATGGTTAGGTACGACACTTGGTACCTATATTTCGCAGCCTTTGCTCCATAGTTTAGTCGTTGACGGGATTATTGCGGGTGCAGGTGGCGTTGTTGTGTTCTTGCCCCAAATTTTGATTCTGTTCTTCTTTATTTTAGTGTTGGAAGAGTCTGGGTATTTACCACGCGCAGCTTTTTTGCTCGACAAATTAATGTTTAAAGCAGGCCTCAGTGGTCGTGCGTTTATTCCGTTACTTTCAAGCTTTGCGTGTGCAGTGCCGGGTATTATGGCAACCCGTAGTATTAGTGATCCGCGTGATCGTTTTACCACGATTATGGTTGCACCATTAATGACTTGTTCAGCACGATTACCCGTCTATGCCTTATTGATTGCTGCTTTCATTCCAAGTCAAATGGTATGGGGGATTTTTAATCTACAAGGTTTGGTACTCTTTGGCTTATATATGTCGGGTATTGTTAGTGCATTGTGTGTTTCGATTGTGATGAAATTTCTACAAAAAGATAAATCACAACATGCATTATTACTTGAGTTACCAAGTTATCGTATTCCTGATTTAAAAAGTGTTGGGATTGGATTATTAGATCGCGCCAAAATCTTCTTAAAACGTGTGGGTGGAATTATTTTCGCTCTTTCGATTTTACTTTGGTTCCTATGTACTTTCCCGCAAGCACCAGATGGTGCGACACAGCCTGCAATTGATTATAGCTTTGCAGGAATGTTAGGTCACTTGATACAACCAATTTTTGCCCCAATTGGTTTCAACTGGCAGATTTGTATTGCATTGATTCCAGCGATGGCAGCACGTGAAGTAGTCGTTGCAGCATTGGGTACGGTCTATGCTTTATCTGGCGCTGATGATGATGCAGTGGCACAAGGTTTATCACATTTAATCAGTATGGATGGCACGGGTTGGTCATTGGCTACAGGTTTATCTTTATTGGTCTGGTTTATTTATGCGCCACATTGTTTGGCAACTTTGGCGACCGTTCGTCGTGAAACAGGTTCATGGAAATATGTTGCAATTATGGCAACGTATTTGTTCGGCTTAGCTTATCTAATGTCTTTTTTCACCTACCAAATTGCATCACGCATTTGGGGCTAAAAGGAGTCGCTTATGTTTGAGTATTTGATTGTTGCTGTATTAGTGTTATGGAGTGCTTTTGTCGTTTTTAAGAAAGTATTCCCTAAAACCGCAAGTTCAAGCTTTCTTACCTTATCGAATCTCTGTCAGCGTTTGGGTTGGTACCGTTTGGCAACATGGTTAAAACCTAAAATTGTGGTGGGTTGTGGCGGAGGTTGTGGCTGTGCTGTCGATGATAACAATGAACCCAAAAAACAGGAAACCATTCAAGCGATCAAATGGCGTTAAAAGATAATGATTGCTCATATTCTAGGGTATGGGCAATTTTTTAATAATCAAAGAACTAAAATAAAGAGTCACAGAATGAATCAACTAGAAAATATAGAAATAAAAGTATTGAGTCTTAGACATAAGTTAATTTTGTTTGGTTTCATCGTGTTGCTGAATATTTTTGCTATTCTGAATTGGTCGGAAACTCATCATTTAAAAGCAATTTTATCTTGCTTAGGTTCTAATCTCTGTTTTATGTATTTATGGTTAAGACCTGAGATTATTTATTTTCAGCTACGAAATGCCACAGCCAAGAAAATTGATGGGATAATGTATGTTGCGATCATCTTATGGGTATTTTCTTATTTTATTCCTAATTAATTTGGAATGGTGAGCATTTTAGTCAAAGCCCTACAGAGAACGATTGTTGTTGTCACTGCGTTATCTTTCTTCATTCAGAATGACTAAATCTCGCGAAACGTATTTTTATCTAAAAATTTTGCGCTATACGGCTCATATCACAAACATCTTTTGAATGTGAACAATTCCCTATACAAGATATAGATTCACTTTTACGCACTGACACAAAAAAGCTTGAATAAAACGAAAACTGAAAAAGCATTTAAAACAGTAAAGTGCTAACATTTTTGCCATTCTGTAATCTGCAAAAAATGGGGCAAAAATGTTAATACAACGTGGTGGATTAAAAGTTGTAGCTGGCTTAGGGATTTCGGGAGTGTCAGCAGTCAACTTCCTACATGAGCAAGGCTACCAAGTTGCAGTAACGGATTCTCGGGAAACACCGCCAGGGCATGATCAAATTCCTACCGGTGTTCGTACCAGTTTTGGAAAGTTGGATACAGAACTTTTATTACAAGCAGAAGAAATTATTCTTAGTCCAGGACTTGCGCCGCAATTGCCAGAAATTCAACAAGCAATTGAACAAGGTATTCCTGTTGTTGGTGATATTCAAATACTACGTCGTGCTACTGAAGTTCCAATTGTTGCAATTACAGGATCAAATGCAAAAAGCACAGTAACGACGCTGATTGGGTTAATGGCACAAGAAGCTGGTCGAAAAGTCGCTGTAGGCGGGAATTTAGGACGTCCTGCATTAGATTTGCTCAAAGATAAGCCAGAGTTAATTGTTTTAGAGTTATCTAGTTTTCAGTTAGAAACAACCTCAAATTTAAATGCAGAAGTCGCAGTTGTTTTGAATATGAGTGAAGATCATTTAGATCGTCATGGTGATATGCTCGGTTATCACAAGGCCAAACATCGAATCTTCCAAGGCGTGAAAAAAGTGGTGTATAACCGCGATGACAATTTGAGTCGTCCGCTTGTACCTGATGTCACACCAATGCAAAGTTTTGGTTTGAATGCACCTGATTTAAATCAATATGGCGTGCTTCGTGATGCTGATGGCACGATGTGGTTAGCGCGTGGCAGGGCACGTTTGATGAAAACCTCTGATATGTATATTCAAGGTATGCACAATGTTGCTAATGCACTCGCATGTTTGGGGCTGGGTGAGGCGATTGGTTTAGATATTGAATCCATGTTGGAAACACTCAAGCACTTTAAGGGTTTAGAGCATCGCTGTGAATATGTGAAAACAGTTTCTGGGGTGCGTTACTATAATGATTCTAAAGGAACCAATGTAGGTGCAACCCTTGCTGCAATTGATGGTTTAGGTGCTGCTATTGAAGTGAAACATGGCAAACTAGCATTAATTCTAGGAGGTCAAGGTAAAGGTCAGGATTTCAAACCATTACGAGATGCGATTCAAAAATATGTAAAATCAGCGATTCTGATTGGTGAAGATGCAGCTGTGATTGAACAAGCTATTCAAGGTACCACTGTAATCCAACACGCAACGAGTTTATCGGAAGCTGTAGCTCTCGCACAGAAATATACTCAGGCTGAAGATGTCGTTTTACTATCACCAGCTTGTGCAAGCTTTGATATGTTTAAAAGCTATAATGATCGTGGACATCAATTCGTGGCATGTGTAAATGCCCTGAATGAAAATAAAAATTAGGAACTGATCTATGGCTGATTTAGCCCAAAATACGGTACAAAAGATTTCACAATTATTGAGTCGGTTGCCCAAGCTTCCTGCGGAAATGACAGCACGTAATATTCTCATTTTTTGCGTCATTTCTTTGCTGTGTTTCGGTTCGGTCATGGTGGCATCCGCATCGATGCCATATGCCGAATATATTCATGAGAATCCATTTTATTTCTTA
Organism: Acinetobacter sp. WCHA39; assembly: GCF_002165385.1. NCBI lineage: Bacteria > Pseudomonadati > Pseudomonadota > Gammaproteobacteria > Moraxellales > Moraxellaceae > Acinetobacter > Acinetobacter sp. WCHA39. The sequence goes on along the minus strand of NZ_NHRP01000018.1, from coordinate 15,721 downwards.
ATTCGTCATGGAATTTCAATTGTTGTTGCTGCTGTGGTGGCATTCTTAACCTATAGAGTTTCCTTGAACTTATGGTTTAAAAATGCTTTTCCATTATGGCTTGTGACGATGGTACTGCTATTGGCAGTGTTGGTCGTTGGTTCGGAAGTAAACGGTTCACATCGTTGGATTAAGCTCGGTGGTTTTACTTTACAACCGACGGAAATTGCGAAAATCGTAATGGCAATTTTTACCGCTGACTATGTTGTTCGCCGTGCTAAAGAAGTTCGAACGCATTGGAAAGGCTTATTGCGACTAAGTGGCGTCATGGCTTTGACAGTTGGATTTATTGTTGCAGAGCCCGATCTCGGTGCAACGGTTGTTATTGTCCTCATGATGGTGGGTGTGTTTTTCTTGGCAGGCGCACCAGCAACACAATTCCTAATTATGTTAGGAGCAATCCTCGCAGGGATTACGGCACTTATTTTATTTGAACCATTCCGTTTCCAGCGTTTAATTTCCTTTACGAATCCTTGGGCTGACCCATTAGGTGTCGGTTATCAGTTATCAAATGCGTTGATGGCATTTGGACGTGGAGAATGGATTGGAACGGGTTTAGGACACAGCGTACAAAAGCTTTCCTATCTTCCAGAGGCGCATACAGACTTTATGTTGGCGGTTCTTGGCGAAGAATTTGGCTTTGTTGGCGTCACCTTGGTGATGGTATTGTCCTTTACGATGTTAGCGTGCTGTATTCGAATAGGACATCGTGCTCTGCAACATAACTACTTACGCGCAGGCTATTTAGCATATGGCATTAGCATTATTTTTCTGATGCAAATTTTGGTAAATGCTGGCATGAATATGGGCTTAATGCCGACTAAAGGTTTGACTTTGCCGTTTATTAGTTATGGCGGTACATCTTTAATGATGTGTGCTGCAATGATTAGTTTAATTCTGAAAATTGATGCATCAACGCAAGAACTTAATCCAGTTAAAGAAGAATCAAATTTCTAATCGTATCGAAAATAAAAAGCTCTACTTTAAGTAGGGCTTTTTTATGGCTTATAAGAAAGTACCTGTGAGATGGATACCTCTAGGAATTACATTGATGTCCCATTGTTGAACAGCTTGTTGCAGCATGATGCGTGGCTGGTCAAGTTCAACCAAAGGTTGCCCTAAAGCTAAAATGGCTTGCTGTAAGAGGTTTGATGCGTTGCTGATATCCAGTGCTTGAGCCAAATTTTGTTTAGACAGTTTTTGCCCTTGATGATTCATGGCAAGGGGGAGGTGCATATAGTTGAGAGATGGATAATTCAGTAAAGAGCCTAACCAAATTTGTCTGACGGTATTGTCTAAAAGGTCTGCGCCGCGAACCACATGCGTAATACCTTGTAAATAGTCATCTACGACCACAGCCAATTGATAGCTCATAATGCCGTCACGGCGCTTGAGTACGAAATCACCTAGATCATGTTTTAAGTTGGCAGATTGCTGACCTTGTAAGCGATCCTCAAAACAAATCAATTGATCGGCAACTTTCAAGCGAATAGCTTGATCATTGAAATCCAGATGTAAATCGCGGCAAGTACCAACATAAATATGATTTGAACCCAGTATTTTACGGGTACATTGACAGGCATAGATCGCATCTAAGTGTTTTAACTGCTCAAGAACTTGTTCATAAATCTCTAAACGATCTTTTTGGCAAATAATTTCTGCATCGGGTTCAAATTGAAAGGCATCAATACAAGATCGGATATGGTTTTCACTATTGGGATAGATACGAGGAATATCGGTATCTTCAATTCGAACTAGCCATTTGCCGTGGTTGGCTTTGGCATCACAGTAACTTGCGACTGCGGTGAGTAGGGAGCCAAAATGCAATGGGCCAGTTGGAGAGGGGGCAAATCGTCCGATGTAAGGCATAAAGATTTTATGGTTGTATATTTCAATCCTTCTCCAGTCCCTCCTATAAAGGAGGGCAAATACTCGAATATCATAAATCTTTCAATTCGTAGTATTCCTCCCTTTTCAAAGGGAGGTCGGGAGGGATTATTAACCGTTATTTTGCTTTTCTTTGATTTCAGCCAAAGTCTTGCAATCGATACATAAAGTCGCTGTTGGACGTGCTTCTAAACGGCGTAAGCCAATTTCGATACCACAGGTTTCACAGAAACCGTAATCTTCGTTTTGAATTGTTTCAAGTGATTGTTCGATTTTACGAATGAGTTTGCGCTCACGGTCACGTGTACGTAATTCAATCGCAAATTCTTCTTCTTGCGTTGCTCTGTCGTTGACGTCAGGAAGCGCAGTTGACTCATCTTGCATTGTGTTTAATGTACGATCAACTTCAGACATTAACTCAGCTTTCCATGCATTTAAAATTTGGCGGAAATGCTCAAGCTGTCCTTCAGACATATATTCTTCATTTTTCTTCGGCTGATAAGGTGCAATTCCAAATAAGCTGGCAGTTGTACCACCTTCTGAAGCTTTTGGTTTGGTTTTACGTACGCGTTTCGCAGCAGATTTTTGATCGTCGATCACTTCTGTCTGTTCGTCCAAGACTTGATTTTGGTTGTCATTCGCCATATAGGGCATTCCTCATCTTACACGTACTATCTATACGCAAAAAATATGGTGATATGCAAGTGTTTTTATAGAAACCTAAGATGGTTTTTCCCATCAAGGGTCGACATCATATAGAGTTTTTCAGCAAGATGGTAGTCATTCCCGTCCAGATTTTGTGAGAAAACGAGAATGTAATTTGTAATCAAAAGTTTAGTCATATCCCAAGACTTCAGAGCTATTCATTCGCTGTGAAGTTGATAAACGATAGACCTGAGTTTCGATTTCTCCGTTTGCTTTGAGTTTAATAAAGCGGTAACCCGGATGTTCTTCATCGAGTGCGAACTTATCACTTTTAGGTTTGAATTGTATGCAGGTTGATGGCGTTGATAAAAATTGAATATCTTGCCATGTGTTAATAGAATCTTGGTGGACATGACCACAGATGATGGCTTTGATATTTGAAAAAGGTTGAATGGTTTCGAGTAAATCAGATGAGTTCTTTAGTTTATGTTGATCAATCCAAGCAGATTCCATCGCAAAAGGATGGTGATGGCAGGCAATCATAATATGACGATCATGATGTTTTTTTAATAATTCTGTTAATTGTTCAAGGCCAGCCTCTGCAATTTTGCCATCAATTCTTGTTGGCTGTGCACTATTGAGTAAAATAATGCACCAATCGCCAATTTCTACGACAGTAGGTTGATGCGGATCTGCTCCATGAAAAGGGAAGTGAGATACATCATCATGATTGCCAGGCGTCTGAAAAAAGGGAATACCTATACTCTGCATATGCTTAAGATAGCGATCATAAGTCACAGTTGTTGGGTTTTGTGCTAAATCTCCAGTATGCACAATCATATCGATCTGCGGATGTTGTTGGCGCATCAAGTCAATTACTGCATGAAAGCTTTGTTCAGGGTGCATCCCGACAAACTCTAAATGCGGATACTCCAATAAATGAGTATCAGTAATTTGTATAATCACAAAATCTTTTTGTGATAATTTTGAGACTTGAAAAGTCACCGTCTTACCCCTTTCAGATTTATTGTCGTTGTATATGTTGACTAAGCCATTGTAATGCCATGATGACAGGGGCATTCTTCAAGCGATTATTTTTGAATAACATGGTGATTTCAGCGTAATCAAACAAATGGAGTTGAATATCTTCTCCTTCATCTGGAACGCCAAAGATGCCTCCATTGCTTGGTAAATCAACTTCTGCGGCATATAAATGAAAAAACTCAGCGCATGCACCAGCAGAAGGATAAAAACTAAATAAATGCTGCAATTCATTAATTTCGCAGCCTGATTCTTCTAGACTTTCACGACGAATACAGGTTTCTGGAGATTCATTTCCATCCAGTACACCCGCAATGATCTCAAGTTGCCATGCTGATTCGGAGTCATTTAATGCACCAACTCGGAATTGTTCAATAAGTGCGAAACGTTGTTGCTGATTGTTATAAAGTAAAACGCCAGCAGCTTCTGGACGATGTATAAGTTCACGCTGAATAATTGGTGAATATTCAGATCGATGAAATAGTCGGTGCGTAAGATTCACTTTCTCAACTTGAATGAATCCTCGGAATAAAAACTCCCGAGATTCTATCGTAACGTCGGATGCTGAATAGCTGGCGTGGTCAAGAATATTCATCTTCAATCAGGATGAGATTGTACATATCTCATCCTAACCGAGATTGATTCGTGGGCAAATCTTTTTTTAGTCGATTTACAGCTTGTGGTACAATTTTAGACCATGTTCCTGATAAGCGGTTTTCATTGGATTGAGACCTGCTTCAACATCTTTTTCGGCATCATTTGATTGCTTAGCATTGTGCTGATTTTGTGCATAATCTCGCACATTCTGCGTGATTTTCATCGAGCAAAATTTTGGTCCGCACATAGAACAGAAATGTGCAGATTTGTGTGCTTCTTTGGGTAAAGTCTCATCGTGCATGCTGCGTGCTGTATCAGGGTCTAAGCTGAGGTTGAACTGGTCATCCCATCGGAATTCGAAACGTGCTTTCGATAATGCATTATCACGAACTTGAGCACCCGGATGACCTTTGGCTAAGTCTGCTGCATGTGCTGCAATCTTATAAGTGATAATGCCATCTTTAACATCTTTCTTATTTGGTAAACCTAAGTGTTCTTTCGGTGTGACATAACACAGCATTGCTGTGCCATACCATCCAATCATTGCAGCACCAATTGCAGAAGTAATATGGTCATAACCTGGTGCGATATCGGTGGTGAGTGGACCAAGTGTATAGAAAGGTGCTTCTTTACAAACTTCAAGTTGTAGATCCATATTTTCTTTAATCATATGCATAGGCACATGACCGGGACCTTCAATCATCACCTGAACATCATGTTCCCAAGCACGGTGTGTCAATTCACCTAAGGTTTTAAGCTCACTGAATTGAGCCTCATCATTTGCATCTTGAATACAGCCTGGACGTAAACCATCACCTAAGCTAAATGAAACGTCATAGGCTTTCATGATTTCACAGATTTCATCGAAATGCGTATACAAGAAGTTTTCTTGATGATGCGCAAGACACCATTGCGCCATAATTGAACCGCCACGAGACACAATACCGGTGAGACGATTTGCGGTCATAGGCACATAGCGTAATAACACACCTGCGTGAATAGTGAAATAATCGACGCCTTGTTCAGCTTGCTCAATCAACGTGTCCTTAAAGATTTCCCATGTGAGGTCTTCGGCTACACCATCGACTTTTTCCAGAGCCTGATAGATTGGTACTGTGCCGATTGGAACAGGTGAGTTGCGGATAATCCATTCACGGGTCTCATGGATGTTTTTCCCTGTCGATAGGTCCATGATCGTGTCGGCGCCCCAACGCGTTGCCCATGTCATTTTAGCAACTTCTTCATCAATCGATGAACCTAGAGCGGAGTTCCCAATATTGGCATTAATTTTTACTAAAAAGTTGCGACCAATGATCATTGGTTCAATTTCAGGATGATTAATGTTGGCAGGAATAATTGCACGACCTGCGGCAACTTCTTGACGCACGAATTCAGGTGTAATTTCTCTTAAATTCTGAGCACCAAAGTTTTGTCCTGCATGCTGACGCATGTCTACGCCGTCACCTTGGCGTTGATTTTCACGAATTGCAATATATTCCATTTCAGGCGTAATAATGCCCTGTTTCGCATAATGCATTTGCGTAACATTTTTCCCTGCCTTAGCTCGACGAGGGTTTTGAATATGAGCAAAACGAATGTCAGCAGTACGAATATCTTTTAAGCGAGCCTGACCAAAATCAGAACTTAAACTTGAGAGTACATCGGTATCATCACGTTCTTCAATCCAAGTTTGGCGGACAGAAGGTAGACCTTGATTTAAATCAATTTGGACATCAGGATCGGTATAAACACCCGATGTGTCATAAACCATAACAGGAGGATTATATTCACCCCCTAAACCTGTCGGCGTTTCTGTCAAGCTAATTTCGCGAAATGGAACTTGGATATCGGGGCGAGAACCTTCAACATAAACCTTGCGTGAAGCAGGTAAAATACGGGTTAAATCTTTAGCATCTTGCTCATGTTGAGCAGAAATATCAGCAGAGGGAAGATTCGTTAATTGGTTCATGGCATGATCCTTATGTATTACATTAACGAATCAAGCACGAGCAAAAACGATAGCGCATTTATCTCTTTGATAAATAAAGGCGAGGCTTTTGTTGGGCTTGATTCCTACGCAGGTGTTAACCTGATCAGGTTCAACGGTACTCATCTTTAAATCTTGCGATTAAGATAATCTCAGCAGTTAATTAACTGCGCTCCGTCAAGCTAGGTATTTAGACTAACAGATTTTTAGATTTTTGTTTTATCAATTCGCAGCAATCGACTTTTGGCTCAGCTATGTTATTGTCATAAAAGTTTCATCATTGCTGTGTTTTAATCACCAATCATTTTTCCATGTGTCTAGTGGAGGCATACTGTGAGTCCAAGTAATCCTGTGTTAAGTCACCATATTTCTTCACAATTTAATGAAGACTTACAAGATGTACATACCAAATTTATGACCATGGGTGGCTTAGTAGAGCAGCAGGTTGCAAATGCAATTCATGCTTTATTAGACACAGATGAAAATTTGGCGATTGATGTTCAATTTAAAGATAATGTTGTTAATCAATATGAGCGTGATATTGATGAAGGTTTGACCTTGATTCTCGCCCGCCGTCATCCTGCTGCAATTGATTTGCGTATGGTCATTGCGATGAGCAAAGCAAATACAGATTTAGAGCGGATTGGTGACGAAGCTTCAAAAATTGCTCGTATTGCGCAAAATTTATGTGAAGAAGGTGAGTCTCCACGCGGTTATATGGAAACACGCCATATTGGTAACCAAGTGCGTGTTATGATTCATGATGCTTTGGATGCTTTCGCGCGTTTAGATGTTGATCAGGCTTTAAAAGTGGTGATGGCAGACGTGGATATTGATCGTGAATATCAGTCTGCAACACGAACTTTGATGACCTACATGATTGAAGACCCACGCCATATTACTCGTGTGATTAATGTGATGTGGGTATTGCGTTCGCTTGAGCGAATTGGCGATCATGCCCGTAATATTTCAGAGCAAGTTATTTATATGGCAAAAGGTATGGATGTACGTCATACCAGTATTGAAGAAATTGAACAAAAAGTGAATCAAAAATAATCACCAAATAAAGATTCAAAGCTGCTACATAATGAGCAGCTTTTTTTATTGCCATACGTTGCATAAAGTCATCGGAAATGAAGTAATCATTAGGTGAATTTTAAGAGTAGTCATCCAATAATTTCTCAAAATCCTAAGGCATTTTTTATTGTGGGGTTAGCGTAATTTGAATAACGTTGCTGGGCAATTGATTGACCTAATATAACCGTGAATATGATTTTTATATAAATTGATATCATACAAATAAAAAAATCCCAGACTTCGGGGGAAAGTCTGGGAGAGAAATATTATGTGTTACTTGAGATATCGAACTATCTCTTTTTGCTTCTGGTATTCAATATAAGCGGAGAGTGTTAATCTGTCATGTAGACAACTGTGTATACTCTGTAAACCTTTATTACTTATGTAAATGTCACGTAAAAAGAGAGCTATATTTAGCTCTCTTTTATTCAGTGGTGTTAGTTGAAACGATTTACTTTTGTTCCGTCCAACCTTCTGCTTTTTCAACACTTTCGTCATTGTTGAAGAACTTCTCGCGTTGCTCTTCAAGAAACTTCTTCGCATCGGGTTCAAATACATTGAGGCGTTTTTCGTTAATGAGCGTGGTTTGGTGTTTTAACCATTCTTGCCAAGCCTGTTTTGAAACCGTCTCAAAGAATTCTTGACCTTTTGCACCTGGGAATGGTGCAAAGTCTAAACCTTCAAGCTCTTGTTTATATTTGCGGCAAAATACTTGTCTCGTCATGATTTATCCTTAAGCGTATAACTGTTCTAGGCGAGTGTGTGCACGAGTAATGGCTGCTTCAACTTGTTTTTGTGATGTCCCGCCGATATGATCACGCGCATTTACAGAAGCTTCTAAAGTTAAGGCTTTATCAAATACATCTGCTTCGATCAAATCAGAGAATTGTTGAAGCTGTTCCAATGTCAATTCAGATAAATCTTTTTCTTCAGCGACACCAAGCGCAACTGCTTTACCTACAATTTCGTGTGCATCACGGAAAGCAACACCTTTCTTCACAAGGTAATCAGCAAGGTCAGTTGCTGTAGAGAAACCACGAAGCGCTGCTTCACGCATAATTTCAATGTTTGGAACGAGTGCAGGCACCATATCTGCAAAGGCCATCAAGCAACCACGAACGGTATCAATTGCATCAAACAAAGGCTCTTTATCTTCTTGGTTGTCTTTGTTATATGCCAATGGTTGACCTTTCATTAGTGTTAATAAACTAATCAAATCACCAAACACGCGACCTGATTTACCACGTACTAACTCAGGAACATCTGGGTTTTTCTTCTGCGGCATGATAGATGAGCCCGTACAGAAGCGGTCTGGAATGTTGACGAACTTGAATTGAGCCGAAGTCCATAAAATCAATTCTTCTGACATACGTGATAAATGCATCATGATCAAAGATGCCGCCGCATTAAATTCAATGGCAAAGTCACGATCAGAAACAGCATCAAGCGAATTTTCAGAAACAGCTTCGAAACCCAATAATTCGGCTGTATATGCGCGATCAATCGGGTAGGTTGTTCCTGCTAAGGCTGCTGAACCGAGTGGCATGCGATTAACTCGCTTGCGACAATCTTGAAGGCGTTCAGTATCGCGAACCAACATCTCAAACCAAGCCAATAGGTGATGACCAAATGTTACTGGCTGAGCTGTTTGTAAATGAGTAAAACCAGGCATAATCGTATTGGTATTTTTGCTTGCCAGACTGAGTAGGCCTTTTTGTAAGCGTAGTAATAGACCTAAAATGTCATCAATTTCATCGCGTAAATATAAACGGATGTCAGTTGCAACTTGGTCATTACGGCTACGACCTGTATGTAATTTTTTACCTGTGATGCCGATACGTTGAGTCAAGCGAGACTCAATGTTCATGTGTACGTCTTCTAAATCAATACGCCATTCGAAATTACCTGCTTCGATTTCAGCTTTGATTGTATTTAAACCTTGGATAATATCATCACGCTCAGCCTCGGTCAGTACACCAACTTTAGCAAGCATGGTTGCATGTGCAATCGAACCTGCAATATCTTGTTTATAAAAACGTTGGTCAAATTGAACAGATGCGGTAAATTCTGCAACAAATGCATCTGTTGCTTCAGAGAAGCGACCGCCCCACATTCCAGAGGTTTGATTAGGGCTTGCTGAAGAAGAGGATTGAGAAGATGTGGTCATGGCGGCTCAGTAAAATAAAAAAGAGTATAGCAAATCCAAACGTAGTTGCTGAAATTCGACGCAAGAAGTTATCGAAAACACGTCAAATGAGTCCAGCAGGGTCCTATTTTTTTACGAAAATAAGGCAATCGCAACACTTATTGGAATTAATTGTAGCAAGTAATGTTTTGGCAATGGTACTCGCACTTGCAGAAGCCCGTTCTTGGCAAGCAGTGGAAAGTATCCGAGTTTTTCAATACATGCTGTTTATTAACTGGATAATTTTATCGTTTTCTGCTTTTGTTGACTATTTTCAAGAGTTTTTTGCTAAATTTAGTCAGAAAATGGCGTTAATTTTAGGTTTTATTTTTCTTCAACTTATCGTTTTACTTACCACGTGTGTCATTAATATAATTCAATATTGGGGTTCATCAACAAATAATTTTTCTGAAGATATATTATTTCAAGGTGTAAGTCTGCATTTGGGGTATGGCATCTTGCTTGGTGCTTTCTGTTTGCGTTATCTCTATATGCGAGAGCAATGGATGAATCAGCAATATAGTGAGCTGAATGCGCGGATTCAAGCCATGCAAGCACGTATTCATCCTCACTTCTTATTTAATAGTTTAAATAGTGTCGTGAGTTTGATTTCAATTGATCCTGACAAAGCAGAAAACATGTTGATTAACTTGTCACGATTATTCCGCGCCAGTTTTCAAGAATTGAAATTGGTGAGTTTGGCTGAAGAAATTGACTTGTGTCAGCAATACTTAAGTATTGAAAAATTACGTTTAGGAGAGCGTTTAAAGGTAGAATGGAATATACAGGCGACGTCTTTAGAATTAAAACGAGTCACGATTCCATTATTAACATTGCAACCTTTGCTAGAGAATAGTATTTTTCATGGGGTAGAAAAAGTTTTACAGCCCTCAACCATTAGTGTATTGGTTGAAATATTGCAAAATCAAGTCAGTATAGTCATTACTAACCCTTATTCTCACGATACAATAAAATCGAGACAAGGGAATGGTATTGCAATAGAAAATGTGAAGCAACGTCTAAAAGCCTATTACGGACAGACAGTGAAGTTTCAGGTTTATGGGGGGGGATCGTTATATACCACGGTGGTAAGTTATCACTATCGAGTAAAATAATAAGTTAAGTTAACCATAAAAAATGACGGATGAAGTTAACGGTGACAAGGAGGAGAGGATGAAAGTTCTGATTGCTGATGATGAACCTCTCGCAGTAGAGCGTTTGTCACGTTTAGTGACCCAAATGGGTCATGAAGTGATTGCGACGGCGCATCATGGGCAGGATGTGTTAAACCATATTGAAAATGATTCGCCCGATGTTGTTCTATTAGATATTCAAATGCCTGGAATGAACGGATTGGAGTGCGCTGAGCAGATCAGTCATCTTAGCCCTCGTCCAGCTATTATTTTTTGTACGGCATATGATCAACACGCATTGGAAGCGTTTAAATTTCAAGCACAGGGATATTTGCTCAAGCCTATTGCACAACAAGATTTACAACAGGTGTTCAATAGTCTGACGCAACTTACACAAGCACAAATGACTGGTTTACAACAACAAGACGATATGTACGATACTAAAACTCAACGCCATCAAATTGCTGCGAAAACTTATCGCGGGGTCGAACTTATTCCAATAGAGAATATTTACTATTTTCTAGCAGATCAGAAATATGTCACTGTGCGTCATCGGAATGGCAGTGTATTAATTGATGAAACTTTAAAAGATCTAGAATCTGAGTTTTCAGATCGTTTTATTCGAATTCATCGTAATGCTTTAGTTTCTCTTGATTATTTAGAACGGTTGGAACTGATTGCGGCTGGTCAGTATCAGGTTAGATTACGTGAGCTGGATGAACGCTTATCTGTAAGTCGCCGTCATTTACCAAGCTTAAGAGAATGTATGCATCAATTATAAAATATTGAGCTTAAGTCAGATGAAAAATCAGTTTTTGCTTGCAATTTTAGGTGAGCAAGTTAAGTTTGAAACAATTGTTTTGATCCATGCTTAACTTGAATTTATGAAGACCTTAAAAATTGCGACTCGACAAAGCCCTCTTGCACTTTGGCAGGCGGAGCATATTCGCTCCCGTTTAAATGCGCTTTATCCAGATTTAACGGTTGAGTTGCTTAAGTTTGTGACGCAGGGTGATAAAATTCTAGATACACCTTTGGCAAAAATTGGTGGTAAAGGATTATTCGTTAAAGAACTGGAAGCTGCTTTGTTAGAGGGTCGCGCTGATTTGGCGGTCCATTCAATGAAAGACGTGCCAATGCACTTACCCGAAGGTTTAACGCTCGCTGTGACTTGTGAGCGAGAAGACCCACTTGATGCCTTTGTTTCGAATCATTACCAAAGTTTTGATGAGTTACCTCAAGGTGCCAAAGTAGGTACATCTAGTTTGCGTCGCAAATGCCAGATTTTACAAATACGTCCTGATTTAGAGATTATTGACTTACGTGGCAATGTGGGGACGCGTTTATCAAAACTTGATGATGGTTTATATGATGCGATCATTTTAGCCAGTGCAGGATTAAAGCGTTTAGGTTTGGCAGATCGAATTCGTCATTGTTTAGCGCCTGTTTTAAGTTTACCTGCTGTTGGTCAGGGTGCATTGGGCTTAGAGTGTCGTGCAGATGATGTGGAATTATTAAAAATCATTCAACCATTACAGCATGAAGAAACCTCAATTTGTGTGCGTGCAGAACGTGCGTTTAATGCCTATCTAGAAGGTGGTTGTCAAGTTCCAATCGCAGGATATGCAACTTTAGCCAATGATCAGCTCAGCATAGAAGGTCGTGTGGGAAGTGTTGATGGAAAAATCTTACTAAAACAACAATTGGTTGGAACTTCAGAAGATGCTGAACAATTAGGTGAACAACTTGCACAATGCTTATTGGAGCAAGGTGCAGGTGAATTGTTAAAAGCGCTTTATTAATGCTTTTTATTAATACGCGCCCTGAAGATCGTGCTGTGAACTTAACGCAAGCATTGTTGGAAGTGGGTCATCAGGTTATCAATCTGCCATTGTTGGAACTTGTAGCTGAACCTTTTTCGGGGCATTTACGTGAACTGTATCAGCAACTTGAGCAGGTGCAAGTTATTGTTGTTGTCAGCCCGACCGCTGTTGATGTCGGTATGCAATATTTACAACAACAAAAGATATCCTTAGATCAACTTAAGCATGTGCAATGGATCGCAGTGGGTCAAGCAACTGCCCAAGCACTCGCAAAATTTGATATAGACAGCCACATCCCTGAGGTTGAAAATTCGGAAGGTATGCTAGAGCTTCCAATATTAAATCAACAAGTACATTTGGACAAAGTTGCTTTTTGGCGTGGTCTTGGGGGGCGGCAGTTTATGATGCAGCAGTTGCAACAGCAAGGTGTCGAGATTCTTAATTTTGTTCTTTATCGTCGCCAATGCCCAATTCAAAGTGTTACGCTTTTTCCAAAAATTTTAAAAAAAATAATGCCAAGTCAACCTGTTATGGTGTTGATTAGTAGTGAAGCGAGTTGGAATAATTGGCAGCAGCTTTGTGGTCAAAATAATATAGATGCGAAATGGATATATTTGGCGCTAGGTGAGCGTTTAGCACAGCTACTCAAAAATGCACGGTTGCAAACACATCAAGAGATTAACATTATTCAGCTTGATAATTTATCTATATCAGAGATTATTCAACGTATCGCTGCTTGGCAAGGACGTATATGAGAAAGATTGTTTACCTGATTTTATTACTAAGTTTATTATGGTTAGCCAAACTTAGTTATGACGTAGCACAATATTCTCAGATCGTTCCTCAACTCCAGCAACAGCTTACACAGCAGCAGCAACGTTATTCTTTGCTGAATGATCAATTTGTCGCTGTGCAGCGACAATTACAAGATGCGCATTTATCTGACCCTTCAGAAGCTTCGAGCTTACCCAGTATGGTCACGGGTGTAGCGCCTGTTATATTAATCAAACAGCAATTACAGTTAGTTCAATTCGCAATAGATCAACAACAGTTCATTTATGCGATTGATCAATTAAATCAAGTACAGCAGCATATTGTCCAATATACGGTTTCTCCTGCTTTACAGCATAGTTTGATGAAAGCGATCGAACAGGATAAACAAGCTATTCAACATTATGTGCTTATGCAAACCCAACAGCAGCAACAGATTGATACTTTATTGCAGCAATTGGATCAAAAGCTTTTACAAGAAGTGCATAACCCAACTATTAAAATGCAAAAAGCTGAAGCCTCTTCATGGTGGTCTTGGTTCAAATTTGAAAAGGTGCAGCGTACACAGCCTGATTTAATCAATCGCCATCTCATTTTAAAAGAAGCTCAGTTACGTTTACTTCTTGCTTCACAAGCCTTACATCAAGGACAAGCATCTGAGTATCGCAAATCCGTTCAAGAGGTAATTCGATTATTCTCAATTTTACCTGATCAAAACAGTCAAATGATCAAGCAAAAATTAGAAAAGCTGTTAAATCTTTCAGTTATTTCGACACCTAAATTAACGACCCTTGGTTTACTGGGGTAATGTAATTATGAAACAACTGGTGTTCATTTATTTACTTGTAAGCCTATTATTTTTTGCTATGTTTGCCATGCTGAGCTATGGTTACGGTAATGGCTATGTTTATATTTACTGGCGCGATTGGCAGTTCCAAAGCAGTTTATGGGGCTTAATCGCACTTTTTATTGTGATTAGTTTATTCGCACAGTTGTTATGGTTTGTGAGTCGCAGATATTTTGCGCGAGAACAGCGTAAGAAAGAAAATATTTTACAATTTAAAGATTTACATCCATATGAGCAGCTCGGTATAGTCTGGCTGCTTGATGCGGCAAAAGAACAGCAGGGATTTATTGAGCGTGTTTTTGCTCAATCAGGATTGCTGAGTAATATTGTTGATGCACAATTTGATTATAAAAATGGTGACTATCAACTCGCTTTGCAGAAACTAGAGAAATCAGCACCGATGGCCTTTGAGCTGGCAGAACTACAGCGGATCGATATTTTCTTAGAACAACATGAAACAGAAAAAGCATTAACCCATCTAGAATTCCTTGCACAGCATCAACTTTCACCCTGGTTGGCTGAGATTGAAACTGCTTATCAACAACGCATTACTGTTTTGTGGGGCAAACTTGCCTTACAACAGCCTTGGTTATTTTTACAATCAATTCAGCATGGTTTATTAAGTGCAGAACATCGAGATCTCTGGTTGCAACAATTACTCATACAGTTTGATCAAGCATCTGTGGATGACTTAACTGCACTGCAACAGCGGTATATTGCTCTAGAGAATGAAGTTCAAGCACGACCATATAGTAGTAAGGTTTTGTGGTTAAAATTATTGGCACGTATGCCAGAAATGGGATTGCAGCATGAGGATCTTGCATTGCATTTATTGCAAGAAAATTTCGATCCAGAGGTTTTTTATCTTTGGTTCCAACAGCAACTACTGAAGCAAATTCCCGATTATAGCTATGTTGAGCAACGTATTATTCAGCTAGAACAGCGTTACACGAGTGTTCCAATGTTGACCTTTGCAAAATGGCATATTTATGTTGCAACTCAACGTTTAGAAGAAGCTGAGCAGTTATTAACTTTATATCCTGATAATATATTAATGAGCTATTTGCGGATTAAATCAACGCTTGGAGATAATTTGGATTTGATCAGGCAGTTGAATTTAATCTTTGAAAATGATGTTAATTTTTTAAACTTTAAGATATGAGTGAGATATGAAAGAACTGTCTGTCTATCCTGTTGTACATCGACAAACAATTGCTTGGGGTGATATGGATGCTTTTGGGCATGTAAATAATGTGCAGTATTATCGCTATATTGAGAGTGCACGAATTGCTTATTTAATGGCATTAAATATATTTGATCAAGATATAGTGACGGTGGTAGCCTCTAGTCAATGTAAATATTTAAAGCCAGTATTTTATCCTGATGTGCTGCATATTGGTGCACGTATTGAGGAGCTCAGAAATAGTGCTTTTCGAATGCATTATAGTTTATGGAGTGAAACACAAAACCAAATCGTTGCAACAGGAGAGGCAGTGATGGTTTGTGTTGATAAAGTAACCTCCAATAAACTACCTATTCCTGAATTGATTAAACAAAATATTATTGCTATTGAACAAAGTGTTGGAAATAATCTTGCATTAAAATAATTTTATCTCTGTACACGACAAAAAAAGATAACTCATTGAAATAATGGCATAATACTTGTTTTCTGACGACGAATATGATGAC